>JASUTC010000044.1 GCA_030445775.1 Thermotogaceae bacterium
CTCATTTATTCCGCCTTTTTATCGGCCATTGCCTTTGGATTGTGGTACTCTTTGTTAAAATACCATAAAGCCGGAGAAATCACCATATTCAAATTTATCATCCCCATTTCAGGCTCCATTCTTTCGTCCATATTCCTGCCTGAAGAGTTTTTCTCTTTTTCGATTATCCTTGCACTTTCGCTGGTTTCAGTAGGAATATTCAGCGTGAACAAGAAAAGAAGTTAAATGGATCGTTAATTTTGGTGTTATAATCGACCCGAATGATAGCGAGCTTTTTTATATTCCGCCTATATGTTAGAATCTATGTTGTTCATTTGAGGATAAGCTTCAGATGAGAGATTAAAACCAAAAAATTCATTTTTCGTTGATACTACAGGGGGTGTCAAGTGTTACTTAAGGCGTTCACAGCTTTTTTCACAAATTCGGCATTTGCAGGTTTGACTTTGGGAAATCTGTTCATGATCTGTTTAGGAAGTGTGCTTCTCTATGTTGCAGTGGCAAAACATGCTGAACCGCTTCTATTAATACCCATCGGGTTCGGTATGATTTTAGCCAATATACCGCCTCTTTATACCGGATTATTCATGGAGCCTACTGCAGCAGCCGCAGGGGGGCTTATGTACTACATCAATCTTGGACTTCAATACGGAATTTATCCACCACTGATCTTTCTCGGTATTGGTGCTTTAACTGACTTTTCGTTCATGCTATCCAATCCCATTACAATTTTCTTGGGAGGAGCGGCTCAAGTCGGTATCTTTATTGCCTTCTTTTTAGCTCGACAATTCGGTTTTGATTTCGAACCATCAGCAGCCATATCCATCATCGGTGGGGCAGACGGACCCACATCAATTTACATCGCCAACAAGTTTGCGCCTGACATGCTTGCCATTATTGCCATTGCCGCTTATTCATATATTGCATTGATACCAATCATCCAACCGCCATTAATGAGATTGTTTACGACTAAAAAAGAAAGACTGATCCGTATGAAACCTCCAAGAAAGGTTAAAAAAGCAGAAAAATTAGTTTTTTCAATCGTTACGACAGTTTTTATTGGTTTGCTTGTTCCTCAAGCTTTACCATTGGTTGGAATGCTGATGCTGGGAAACTTTTTAAAGGAAAACGGATTGACAAAACGACTGGCAGAAGCTTGTGCCAAATACATCGCAGATCCGGCGATTATCATGCTTTGCTTGTCAGTTGGAGCATCAGCCAAAGCCGATATCTTTTTAAGTGAAACAGCGCTGTTAGTCCTTCTACTTGGAGCATTCGCCTTTGTTATATCCACCATTAGCGGATTACTCTTTGCAAAAATCATGAACCTTTTCCTAAAAGAAAAGCTCAACCCCCTCATCGGTGGTTCCGGAGTTTCAGCTGTACCTGATTCTGCGAGAGTGGCACAAATGGTAGCCCAAAAGGAAGATCCCACAAACTTCATCCTCATGCACGCCATGGGGCCAAACGTGGCTGGAGTCATTGGTTCAGCTGTAGCGGCAGGTGTTTTCCTGTCTATCCTGGGGGGATAATATGTATAGCATAGATAATGATTTCAGAGATACGCACGCCTTCATTTCCTTGGATGCCTACAGGCAAAATTTAAGATATTTCAA
The DNA here is from genome assembly GCA_030445775.1 of Thermotogaceae bacterium. Classification (GTDB taxonomy): domain Bacteria; phylum Thermotogota; class Thermotogae; order MWEM01; family MWEM01; genus JASUTC01. Next base: position 1,614 of record JASUTC010000044.1, read on the forward strand.
AGAAAAAGTGTATCCTACAAAGATCATGGCGGTCATAAAAGCAGATGGTTACGGGCACGGTGCGGTTGAACTGGCAAGAGCAGCGGAATCAGAAAACGTTGAGTACCTGGTGGTTGCCTTCTTGTCGGAAGCCCTTGAACTAAGGAAAAATGGCATCAAAACACCCATTTTGATTCTGAATTATTTTAAGCCGGAGTACGTTCACCTACTCACTGAAAACAATCTGACGGCAACTATTTATTCAAGTTATCAATACAACGGCCTCATGAAACATCTAAAAGACAAACCCTTAAAAGTCCACGCCATCATCGATACCGGTATGTCAAGGGTGGGGTTTAACCATGTGGACGCTGTAGAGAAAATCCAGGAGCTTTTATCCGATAAACGGTTAAAGGTAGAGGGTCTATACACCCATTTTTCGTCCGCCGATGAAGATGACCTCTCTTTTACCAACTTGCAGATAGAACGATTCAAAACAGTGGCAAAACACTTTGAAGCCATTCCTTACAAACACGTTGCCAACAGTGCGGGGGCCATGTTCTGTGAAGAAAATCTTTTGGATTTCGTCAGAATTGGCATTGCATCATACGGGTTGGATCCCAAAAATAAGAAACGGGAAAAGGAACTGGAACCTGTTTTATCTTGGGAAACAACCGTTTCCATGGTAAAATGTATTTCTAAAGGAACATCTGTCAGTTATGGCAGAACGTTTACTGCCGATAAGATCATGAAAGTAGCAACGATCCCTGTAGGCTATGCCGATGGATACAACCGCCTGCTTTCCAATCAGGGTGAAGTTTTAATCAAAGGGAAAAGATGCCGTATCTTGGGTCGTGTTTGCATGGATCAATTTGTGGTGGATGTGGATCATATTGAACAGATTGAACCGGGTGAAAGAGTAATTCTTTTGGGAAAAATGGGATCCGAAGAGATAAGTGCAGAAGAAATGGCTCAACGGATTCAAACTATTAATTATGAGATAATCTGCGCCATATCAAAACGGGTTGTCAGAAAATATAAAGACTGAAAACTGCTCATGCGGTAAAAGCAAAGATATGATAGAATAACTATCGTATCGATAGAGAAAAGAAGGGATGTGTACAGTTGAAACTTGGTGATTTGCTGAGAGAAAAGATGGATGAGTTTTCCCGGGAAGCAGGTAATTATCTGCCAAAAAACAGCGGAAAATTTATATCGGATATGGAACTGGACGATTACGTTTCCAGTGTTTTAAAGGTAACCAGTAAGCGAATGCAAACCACAAGAGATGGCAAGAATTTTTTGTTGCTGACATTTGAAGATCGCAGCGGAACCATGAGGGGTATCGATTGGTGGAATGCCGAATTGAACGATGAAAGGCTGACACAGGGGACCGTTGTACGAGTTGAAGGAAAGATCAAGCTGTTTGACGCGAAAAAACAGTTGAACATAAAGAATTCCAAAGATGCCATAACCGTGCTTTCAAAAGACGAATACGATCCCAAGAAGTTTATTGAAATCACGTCCAAAGACGTGAAAGCCATATATGATGCATTGTTGAAAACCATCGATTCAATCAACGATAAACACATCAAAGCACTTCTTGAAGCAGTTTTTGTTCATGATGAGAAGTTTGTGGTGCGCTTTTTAGATGCGCCAGCCGCAACATCCGTTCATCACGCTTACAAAGGTGGCCTCATTGAACATTCCCTGGATGTGGTTAAACTGGTTAAGGCTATCCGCAATAATTACCCGGACATGGAGATAAACGATGACATCTTAATCGCCGGTGCACTGTTGCACGACATTGGCAAGACCAAAGAATACATATTGGCATCTTCCGGGATTGAACGTTCCGGTTCCGGTGAAATGCTGGGACACATCATCATGGGCATTGAAATGGTCGATCGATATGCAGATGCGCTTGAAGATTTTCCACATGATCTATTGATGGAAATCAATCATATCATCTTGTCCCATCACGGGGAAATTGAATGGGGAGCACCAATTCAACCGAAAACCATTGAAGCGATGATCGTTCATTCTGCCGATAACGCCGATTCAAAGATCGCTCAGTTCAGAGAAATCACCAAGAAAACCTTAGACGATAACAACGCATACGTTCAAAATCAATGGAGTGAATACAATCGATTTTTAGATAGAAAGATAAAGGTAAAAGGAGTTGATCAATCCTATGAATAAAGGAATCAAATTCGGTACCAGCGGATGGAGAGGTATCATTGCAGATGATTTTACATTTGAAAATGTGGAAATCGTATCTCAGGCCATCGCTGACTACTTAATGATGAAAAAGGAAAAAGGGTTAAAGATTATTATTGGATATGATGCAAGATTCATGGTGGAAGATTTTTCCCAACGGGTTGCCCAAGTCTTGACGGGTAACGGCATATCGGTAATGCTTTGTGACCGACCCACTCCCACTCCCGTTATCTCCTATCTCATCACGTTGAAAAAACTGGACGGCGGGATCAACCTGACGGCTTCCCATAACCCCTACAACTACTGCGGTTTGAAATTTAACCCGGAAGACGGGGGACCCGCCATGCCTGAAGTCACAGATTTTATTGAAAAAAGGGCGATGGAAATCTGTTTGGAAAAAAACAACATCAAAAAAACGGATTTGGAAACCGCCAAAAGAAAGAAATTATTCTCCGTCATCACACCGGTTGAAGAATACACTGAAATGATGTTGAAAAAATTTGACGTAGAAAAAATGAAAGAACAGGGCTTAAGTGCCGGAGTGGACATGGTATTCGGAACGGGAAATGACTTTTTGGACACCATCATCAACAGAATTTATGATAAACGCTCACAAATTGTCTATTACAACGATTTCAGAGACCCTTATTTTGGCGGTTATCGTCCCGAACCGGATGAAATTCGGTTAAAAACCTTGGGAAAAGATGTAACCAGAAATAAAATGAATATGGGGCTTGCCTTGGATAACGATGCCGATCGATTTGGCATAGTCGATGATAAAGGTGAGTTTATCTCCCCAAATGAATACCTGGCCATGGTGGCCTATCATTTGTACAAGAATAAAAAGATGGACGGGGATTTGATCCGAAGCGTGGCCACCTCTCACATGATGGACCAGGTAGCCAAGCATTTTGACCGTCAGACCACCGTGACACCTGTAGGCTTCAAGTTCATCGGAGAATTGTTGTCCACGGGAAAATACGCCTTGGGTGGAGAAGAAAGCGGTGGATTGAGTATCAAAGATCATGTGTTGGAAAAGGATGGGCTTTTGGCCTGCTTGTTAGCTGCTGAGATGCATGCAAACGAAGGAAAAGAACTGAGTGAGATCAGAAAAGATGTAGAAAAAATCACTGGGAAATTCTACAGCACACGGTTGAACATTGAATTGGAAACAAATGAGCAAAAAGAAAAGATTATCGAGTCCTTTAAATCACAAGAAAGCACCTATTCCGGCTTCAAAATCAAGGAAAGACTGGATATGGATGGCATTGGTTTCCAGCTTGAGGATGAAGAAGCGGACACATGGATTTTAGCCAGAGCATCAGGCACGGAACCCGTTGTGAGAATTTACATAGAAAGTAGTAAAAAAGAGTCATTCGACAAACTTCTAAAAGAGGTGAGACACCTTAAATGAATCATTTGGTCATAGTTGAGTCTCCATCAAAGGCAAAAACCATCAAGAAGTACTTGGGAAAAGGTTACGAAGTCATCTCTTCAAAGGGGCATATCAGAGATCTACCGGTTTCAGAACTGGGAGTGGAAATAGACAAAGGGTTTGAACCGGTTTTTGTAACAATGAAGGGAAAAGAAAAGGTCATAAAAGAGATCAAATCAAAGGCAAAGGGGAAAGACGTGATTCTGGCATCAGATAGGGATAGAGAGGGAGAGGCCATTGCCTGGCATATTGCTCAGATACTGGGCTTGAACGAAAGTGAAAAAAACCGTGTAATCTTCTCGGAAATCACGAAAGACACCATTAACGAAGCCATTAAAAATCCCAGACCCATAGACAAATCAAAAGTCGAGGCACAATTTGCCAGAAGAATCCTTGACAGGATCGTGGGGTATAAGATCAGTCCTTATCTGTGGCGTGCCCTGAGAATGAACAGCTTGAGCGCGGGAAGAGTTCAATCCGTAGCGTTGAAATTCATCTGCGAATTGGATGATAAAATCGTCAAATTCGTTCCTGAAGAGTATTGGAAATTCAAAGGGTTATTTGGCGAACTGGAAGCGGAACTCACCAAGATAAACGGTAAAACTCTTGAAAAGAATAAAGTAAAGACACAAAAACAAGCAGAAAAGATTAAAGAAGAGTTAAATCGTTCATCTTTCACAGTCAAAAGTATCGAAGATAAAAAGGTCAGTAAAAAGGTTCCCGCACCCTTTACAACCAGTACGTTGCAACAAGCCGCTTCAAATCTGTTGGGATTCAACGTGGGAAGAACCATGCAAGTCGCCCAAAAACTGTACGAAGGAATTGAAACCCCTGAAGGACAGACTGCCTTTATCACATACATGAGAACCGATTCAACACGACTATCCAACATAGCTTTGGACGGTGCTGAAAAGTATATCCAAAAAAATTACGGCAAAGAATATCATAAGAGAAGAACCTTTACGACAAAAAAGAACAACGTACAAGATGCCCATGAGGCCATCAGGCCTACCTATCCGGAAAAATCACCGGAGTCTGTAAAAGCATTTATGGAAAAGGATCAATTCAAACTTTACAACCTGATCTGGAACCGATTCATGGCATCTCAATCCACACCGTCTCAATACATGAACAAAAAGATTCAAATAGAAGACAAGAATTCCAAATACCTGTTTGAGGCAAAAGGCAGCAAGCAGATATTTGACGGTTTCGAAAAATTCTATCCACAAAAGAATTCCGAAAAGATTCTGGAGACCGATTTGAAGGAAAAACAGTCGGTGAATCTGGATAAGCTGGACATGAGTCAAAACTTCACCAAGCCACCTTCCCGATTTACCGAAGCCACGCTGGTGAAGATGCTGGAAAAAGACGGAATAGGACGCCCAAGTACATATGCATCCATCATCAAAACCCTTTTTTCCAGAAACTATGTGCGGCGTGAAGGCAAGACCATCGCCCCCACGTTTGTGGGAAAAGTAGTGAATCACTTTTTAACCGGACATTTCCCGAAAATCATACAAAAAAAATTCACCGCATCGATGGAAAGTGATTTGGATTATGTTGAAGTTGGAGATATCGACTGGAAAAAAGTCCTGACAGAATTTTACGACAAATTTGTACCCACTCTTGAAAAAATGGATCAACTGATCAAATCAAAGAACCTAAACGTGGACATGAAAACCAACGTCAACTGCAAAAAATGCTCAAAACCCATGGAAATGCGCGTGGGACGATACGGCCCCTATTTAACCTGTCAAACCTGTAAGATCAACTTATCCGTACCCGAAGACATAGAAGCCTACATGGAAAAAGACACGGTTTACTTCAAAGACGCGGAAAAGCTCCAAGAACAAACCAAGAAAGAGGCCAAAGAAATCGGCAGAGACTGCCCAAAATGCGGCTCTCCATTAGTGGAAAAAAATGGCCGTTTCGGCAAATTTATTGCATGCAGTAATTACCCCGACTGCAAATACACCGAAAACATCGATGTAAAAGCCAGGGGAAAATGCCCGGAATGTGGGGCGGAAGTCGTGAAAAGAAGAAGCAAACGTGGAAAATTTTTCTACACCTGTAAAAACAACACCTACAACGGCGGAGACTGCGAATTCATCTCCTGGGATGAACCCACGGACTATCAATGCGAAAAGTGTGGCGCCACACTATATGTGAAATACACAAAAACGCATGGAGAACATTTATACTGCAAGGAATGCAAATCTCGCTATCCATTACCGATTGAAGAAGATAACGAAGAATAACACACAAAAGAAGCTAAAATAACAAAAAATGGTTTTTAAGGACTGACACAATGGACTGGTGGAAAAAAAGTATTGCCTATCAAATATATCCCAAAAGCTTCAAAGATTCCAACAACGACGGTAAAGGAGATATCCGGGGGATCATCTCCAAACTGGATTATATAAAGGACCTGGGTGCAGATTTAATCTGGATCTCACCGATCTACTCCTCACCTATGAAGGATAACGGTTACGACGTCTCTGATTATTATACGATTGACGCAACATATGGCAGTATGGAAGATTTTGATGAATTGCTGGAGCAGGCCCACCAGCGAAACATGCGCGTGGTCATGGATCTGGTGATCAATCACACTTCCAACGAACATCCCTGGTTTATTGAATCTTCAAATTCAAAAGAAAACCCTTACAGAAATTATTATTACTGGCGCGACGGGAAGAATGGCGAAGAACCCAATAACTGGGCAGCTTATTTTCACGAAACCGCATGGACCTACGATAAAAAAACCGATCAATATTATCTGGGCGTTTTCTCACCTTATCAACCGGATCTGAATTGGGAAAACCCAACAGTTCGAAAAGACTTGTATCAAATGATCAACTGGTGGCTGGATAAAGGCTTGGATGGCTTCAGATTGGATGCCATCAATCTGATTTCCAAAGTTCCTGGTTTGCCGGATAATCAACCCAAAGATGGAGAAAAATACGTTTTTGATCACACCAAATTCGTAGATGGACCCAGAGTACACGAATTTTTAAAAGAAATGAACCGGCAAACCTTCAACAACCACGACTGTGTGGCCATTGGTGAATGTGCTTATGTCCACCCGGGAAAGGCCGTTAAATTCACGGCTAAAGAACGATCAGAACTGGATATGGTCTTTACCTTTGAACATACCGATTACTATAAAGCCTATGGAAAAAACCCGAAAAAGCTGAAAGAAATCATCACAAATTGGCAAAAAGAATTACACAACAAAGGCTGGAGCGGCATCTGTTTTTCAAACCACGACCTGCCCAGAATCGTCACCTCTTTTGGCCACGAATATCAATACAGAAAAGCCTCTGCAAAACTCTTTGCCACCCTTTTATTAACCCTGGAAGGCACACCTTTTATCTACCAGGGCGATGAATTGGGACTGCCCGATACCCGTTATGAAACCATCGAAGACTACGATGATATCTCCGCAAAAAAACTCTATCGGGAGAAAAAACGCCTGGGATTCGATGAAACCACCATCATGAAAGCAGTCCAAAAACACGGAAGAGACCGCTCCAGAAGCCCCATGCACTGGGATAATTCCCAATACTTAGGCTTCTCAACCGTTCAACCATGGATAAAACCCAACACAGCGTGTTCTGACATTAACGTGGCCAACTCTTTGAATCAGAGTGACTCAGTACTGAATTACTATAAAGAAATGATCACAATCAGAAAAGCAAATCCCACCCTTGTTTTCGGTAATTACGAATTATTGGATTCAAAAGATGAAATCTTCGCTTTTAGACGATTTGACGAAAAAGGGAATTTTTTAATCATACTCAATGTTTCGGAAGCAGAAAATGAATTTCTGCATCCATTACTTGGCAAAAATAGTGCAAAAGTGATCATTAACAATTACCCAAAAGACTTTTCACTTAAACAAAACACAATAACTTTAAAACCCTATCAAGCAATAGTTTTACACGTTTAATTAACGACTAAAACACTTGTGCCATGTCCCCTTCCCTACCTACGCCTCCGGCGTATACCCCGCATTCTGTATGGCTTCCAATCCCTTCTCAATATGCGAAGCATCAAACGTCACCGTCTTCTTCTCCAAATTAATATCCCTCTCGTTAATCCCTGCATTTGCCAAAGCCTTATCAATCGTTGCAACACAATGGTCGCAATTCATATCTTTAACCGTTACCGTATATTTCATATTCTCTTCTCCTTTCTTGTTTTCTGTTTTTATTCTTAATGAATTCAATACCACCGTAATTGAACTAATCCCCATGGCCGCTTCAGAAATCGCCGGGTGCAACCAGCCCATAAGTGCCGCCGGAATGGCGATGACATTGTAGAAAAAGGCCCAAAACAAATTCTGCTGAATGACCTTCATCATTTTATGAGAAATCTCCATGGTCGACCTGATACCGGAAATCCCACCCTTAACCACCACAATATCGGAATTATCCATGGCCAAATCCGTTCCCGTTGAAAAGGAAACGCCGATATCCGCACTTCGCAACGCAGCGGCATCGTTAATTCCATCTCCTGCCATAAGCACCTGATACCCTTTGGATTGGAGATTGTTGATGATATCCACCTTTTCAGAAGGCATCAATTGGGCATATACGGCATCAGCACCGACTCTCTCGGCGATTTTTTTCGCCGTTGTTTCATGATCACCGGTAGCGACAATCACCTCAAGTCCTTTCTTTTTCAGTAATCCGATTTCTTTTACACTTTCCTCTCTTAAAGGATCTTCTATGGCCAAAAAACCTGCTACCTCATCGTTAACGACAACCTCTACCACCGTCTGACCTTTTTCAAGATTTTTATCATACTTGGAATAGTCTTTCGGTCTTCCGATGAAGTATTTTTTCCCATCGTATTGAGCCACAACCCCCTTGCCTGAAATTTCTTCAATATCCTCTATTTCCATGGCTTTCTTACTCTCTGAAATCTCACTGATCGCTTTGGCAAGGGGATGATTGGATTGAGATTCAATATTGGCAACAATTTGAGCCGTTTCTTCATCCAAATGAAGTTCCACTACTTTTGGAATCCCTTGCGTGATGGTCCCGGTTTTATCCAAAACGATCACATCCGTCTTACCGATGGACTGAACCACTTCGGAATTACGGATGAGAACACCCTTTTTCGTAGCCCGTCCCATCCCGCTGACTAACGCCATCGGTGTGGCAAGTCCCAAAGCACAAGGGCAGGCTATCACGATGGAAGATACAAAAACAAAAACCGAAAAGGAAAGGGGACTATCCGAAACTAAAATCCAGGGCAAAACCTTTCGTACGGATTCCAACATGGGATAGAAAGTATCAAAGTTAAAGTACCAAAGCACTGCTCCCAATACCGCCGCTATCATGACAATAGGAACAAAATAGCGTGTGATTCTATCTGCTAACGCCTGAATAGGAACCTTCGTCCCCTGAGCCTCGTTAATGAGAGAAACCATTTGGGATAAAAAGGTATCGGCATGTTCTTTGTTGACCTCAAGACGAATGGATGACGTTAAATTCAAAGACCCTCCTGTCATCTGATTACCCTTTTCTTTTTGCACTGGCAAGGATTCTCCCGTGAGCATGGACTCGTCCACGGAGGTGGTTGAATTGAGCAAAATGCCATCCGTTGGGATTCTCTCTCCCGGACGTACGATAACCACATCTCCCGGTTTCAGCTGCTCAACCGGTACTTTAACTTCTTTATTATTTTGTATAACGGTGGCTTCATTCGACTGGAGATGCATCAACGCTTTTATTTCTTTTGAAGCCTTGTATTTCAAACGCTGTTCTATATATTTCCCCGTTAAATGCAAAGCGACGATCATGGCACCCAGTGCTCCAAATGAAGCAATATCTAAACCAAAGTATTTCAAAACAGCCGTCAGCCAAGCCGTTACAGATCCCATAAAAATCAAAGTATCCATATTGGTATGTTTATGAATAAGAGCTATCCAGGCACTTTTAATGGTTGGATAACCCGTATAAAACACAACCAGTCCACCAAAGAGGATTTCCATTAACAGATACCCCGGAATCATCACCCCGGCCATATGAAAGAACATCAAAACAGAAAGGGGAATGGTAATGATAACAGCAAGCAAAAATCTATTTTTGGATTGTTTTAACCGCTTTTCCTCATCTCTTTCGCTCACACTCTCCAAAGCTTGATACCCGGCATTCCTGACAGCCTTTTCAATTTCTTGAAATGCAATTTCTTTATCTGAAATCACAAAAGCCGTCTCAGTTGCCAGATTAACAGAAGCCGTGGAAACTCCCTCAATATTATCCAAAGCCCGTTTAACGTTTTGAGCACAAGTGGCACAGGTCATACCCTTAACGTAAAAAGACTGCTTATTCACATCTTTAAAATTGTTTTCCATAATTAACAACCTCCTTTTTAAAAGACGAAAAAAGAAGGTTGAAAAATTTTTATAAAAGCTCCTGTTTATTGAGTGCCTTTGCTTCCAAAATAAGCCTCGACAACAGATTTCAGTACATCCGGGTAATCGGTAATAATCACATCTACACCCAATTCGAGATAATACCTCGCAGCATACTCATAACGACTCGAGGAAAGAAAAGTCCAAAAACTATCTTTCATCTTTGTCAAATTATTCAGAGTCCTCACCGAATTTTTCTTTCCTTTTTTTGTCAATGAATTGGACCCATTTTTCAGCCAACTGAGGATCAAATTGAACACCGGCATTCCGTGTGATTTCATTTATAGACTCTTGATAATTTAAACCCTTTTTATATACGCGTTCTTCTCTCATGGCATCCCAGGAGTCTGCCAATGCAAGGATTCGAGACTCAAAGGGGATTTCTTCACCCTTCAATCCCTCAGGATATCCTTTCCCGTTGTATTTTTCATGATGGTATTTTACATATAGGGCAATTTCTTTCATGGTAACGCTTTGACCGATAACATCATAACAGTATTCGGGATGCTTTTTAATGAGTTCAAATTCCTCCGGAGTCAGTCTATCCGGTTTATTGAGTATGGTGTGAGGGATTAAGATCTTACCCAAATCATGAATAATCCCAGCCCAATATAGGTCCTGTGCCTTTTTTGAATCCAAACCCAAATATTCCCCAAACCCCGAGGCAAGCTCAGCCACGTTTTCCGAATGTCCCTTGGTATAAGGATCATGTTTTTCCAACAACCGGATCATAGAATAGACTGTTTCCTTTTGAATCTCATTTTCCAGTTCAGATAACTCATGGATCATCAAGAAGCCCTGCAGGAAATTCATGAAATAAACCGCCGTCCGATAATCCTCTTCAGTCAGCTGACGGCCTTTCTCGGTGGTATAAAAGGTTAAATGTCCGTAGTATTGATTCTTTGAAAAAATCGGCAGGATGAGGCTTTGATTAACGTCACTTACAGACTCTTCAAATCCTTGGAATGTTCGTTCTCTTTCACTGAAATTTAATGCGAATTCTTGGCCTTCATAATCTTTCAAAGTTACCTTTGTATATTTCATAAACTTCTGGGCGTCGATTTCCATCTGATTTAAAAATTCCTTGCTGTATCCTTTCGTATCGATAAACTTTAATTTCCCATCTTCAATCAAAGAAGCCAATCCATAATCCACATCCTGAAAGATCTCGCAAAGTTTACGGAAGCATCTGATTAAAAATTCTTCAGTATCATCAACATACAACAGAAAGTCAGGCACACTCATTAATTCTTCTATACGATTCAAGAGAATTTGATTTTCATTAACGCTATCTTCAAGCTCTTCATTAATGGCCTCCAATTCAGCATAAGAATCCTTGACCTCATGCCGCATGGCAAGAAAATTTGTATAAATTGTGTCAATTTCCATTATATCCGTTTCAATCGGAGAGGGTTCGGAATCTTTATGGGACAATCCAAAATCCTTGATATTTTTTGCCAGTAAAGAAATCGGCTTTGTGACTCTCTCAGCTATTTTTACAATATTTCTTTTAATCCTGAGGTAATGGAAGAAAACAACCGCAAAAAGCAGCACAAACATCCCAATGGCTATGAAAGAATAGTAAAAATGAGTATCCAGAATCATGTCATACGCCCCATATTCTGTATTGATCCGATAATATAAAGTGCTCGTTAAAAGGTTTTTCAAAACAAGCACGGCTTCTTCCTCTTGCTCTGATGTATCCAAATGATTAAGATCCCTTTCGTCTAAGAATGGTTTTCCCCAGATGATATCATCATAATTCTTATACAGAGTCAGCTGATTAAATTTATTACCGAAGATTTCCATCCCCGAACTTTCGATGAATTCTCTCACCCCTTTAAACTTAATACCCGTCTCAAATATCACACTGTCAGGTAGCTTGATGTATGAATATAGCCTCAATTCTCCCGTTAGCGTCTCGTCATTGAGGATATCAAGGAATATTTCTCCCACTTCCAATTCCTGCAATCTGCCCCAAAAATAATCAAAAGCGGATAAATCCAAACCAATATCCTCCTTGAAATCACTTTCAAAGACAATTCCCTCTTCTGATATGCGATAGTAATTAATTTCTTCTATTTCCAACTTATCAAAATCCACGGTATGGATAGCAGCTCTAAAATCTTCCATAAAAGAATCGCTAAAAGGCACTTTGACGGTGTTCGTATCATCAAATTTATTAAATTCACTTTGAAATAACCGACTTATAACGGGATTATATTTGGATTCAATCTCCTGAAGCGGGGCCCTCAACCGCTCTACATAAAGCGTCATCTTCAAGGAAAGAATCTCCTTTTCTTTATTGTATAGAAAGACCAAAACACCAATGGAGACAATTAAACCAAGGATAACCATTGGCACAGCCATTGTCTTGTATAATTTACTCGCACTTGATAACAAAGCCGTTCGAAAATTCCTCATTCAACAATTCACCGCCATTGTATGTATACATATTACGCTAAACACTCAAATCGCAAAAATCCACCTCAGGTGGGAGGGAAACAGACTCTTAACGTCTTCCACTACCGCCATAATTAGAAAAATTATAACATATACACAAACCACTCCACCATAAAAAAAGACACTCCCAAAAAAAGAGTGCCTTTTTAACTTTTATTTTCCCAATCATTCAAGTATCGGTTTAATATCGATCTTCCATCCTGTTAACCGTGCGGCCAACCGGGCATTTTGCCCACCTTTACCAATGGCCAAG
>JASUTC010000045.1 GCA_030445775.1 Thermotogaceae bacterium
AGAAGAACTGAACAAAGAAAAACACATAATTCTATATGGAGAACCTTGGACAGGTGGCCTGTCAGTCTTACCCGATGATAAACGTTCCACAAAAGGATTCCAAAAGGGCCACAAAATTGCAATCTTTAACGATGAAATGCGAAATGCCATCAAAGGATTTCCGGACGATGATTCTCGTGGATTTATCAGCTCTCAAATTGGATGGTCAGATACCGTATTAGGGTCCATGTTAGGTGCCGTTGGTTATGAGGATCGTTTGTTAAACTTAACAGATAATCCCTGTGAACAGATTGTCTATACATCCTGCCATGACAATCTCACCCTTTTTGACAAGATTAAAAAAAGCAACCCTGAAAAAAACTGGAACGACTGGCTTTATATGAACCGATTAGCCGCTTTCTCAATCATTTTGTCCCAAGGAATTCTGTTTCTTCATTCCGGTGAAGAATTCGCCAGAAGCAAATACATGCATCACAACACGTACAATCTTGGAGATATCTACAACAGTATCCGCTGGCATCAGAAGGCAAAATACTACGATTTGTTCGAATACTATCAAAGGTTGATCGCCATTCGTAAAAATCATCCGATTTTCAGACTGGGGAAAAAAGAAGCCTTGGAATCCAGAATCAACCTGATCCATCGCCTGGAGGGTGCCTTCGCCTTTACCATAGACGGCAGAGGAATCGACTCCTGGAAACACGCAGTCATAGCCGTTAACATGACAGATGAAGACCTGTGGTTTAAACTACCCGAACTCCAATCAGGAGAAGGCTGGAACATCACCGTAAACCCCTATCAGGCCGGAGACTCCGTTCTTGGAATCGCCAAAAGGGAATTACAGCTTGTAGAAAAAAGCTGGTATTTGTTGTATATATGAAGGAGAAATAAATGTATAATTACTTAAAAGGAATCATAACCGCAAAAGCCGAAGACAACAGAATCGTCCTGGAAGTCAACAACGTTGGATACGAAATATACTCCGATAACGAGCTCTACAACTGCGAGGATGAAAACTGTAAAGCCTATGTGGTGTTGGTCCCCGGAGAAGACGAATTCAGGCTCTATGGATTTAAGACAGAAGAAAAACGCAAGTTGTTTAATTTGCTTCGCAGCGTCAGTGGTTTGGGTTCCAAATCGGTCATTAAAATACTCTCATCCGCAGAATCCGTTGAAATCATAGAAGCGATCAGCTTTAACGATACGGCCTTCTTGAAAAGTTTACCGGGTGTTGGAAAAAAGACGGCAGAAAGATTAGTCTTAGAATTAAAATCAAAGATGAAGGAGTTTTCTGAAAATTTGAAAATCGAAGAAACAAAAGAAAATGAAGACAAGATCAAAAACATAAAACTCTTTCAAGAAGCATTTGAAGGCCTGGAAGCATTGGGGTATTCATCGGGGAGATCCCGACAAGTCTTACGGGAATTGATGGGAAAAAAGGAAGATTACACAGTTCAGCAATTGATAAAGGATGCCTTAAAGAAATTTTTGGAAATGAATTGATCAAAGGGGGGAAAAAATGCTTGGAATAATCTTAGCTGCAGGTATGGGAACGCGCATGAAATCAAGCCAACCGAAAGTCATGCACCAGCTTGTGTCTCATCCATTATTGGAATGGGTGTTGAACAGTTTTGAAAACTTGATAGAAGACAAACATTGTGATAAAATCGCAGTTGTTATTGGTGAAAATATGCCTAAAGTGGAAGAGTTTTTAAAACACTGGTCATTGGAAAAGGGAATAGAAGTTCAGATGTTTTATCAGAAAGAACGACTTGGAACCGGCCATGCCGTAAAAATGGCGCTGCCGGCCATTGAACGCTTAGAAGATAATGAACCCGTTTACATCCTGTGTGGTGATGTACCACTGATCAAAAGTGAAACTTTGCAAAAGATGTTGCATGAGAATAGAAGGAAAGACACGGACATCGCAGTTTTAACCGTGGAAAAGAAAGACCCCACGGGTTACGGAAGGATCATCAAAACGCGTGAAGGCTACATCAAAAAGATTGTAGAACACAAAGACGCAACCAAAGAAGAGCTGGCCATTAAAGAAATCAATTCGGGAATGTACTTAGTCAAGGCCTCTTGGTTGAGTCAAAGTTTGAATCACTTGAAAAACGATAATCAACAAGGGGAATATTATCTCACGGATATCGTTGAATGGATTGATCAAAACGGAGGAAAGGCCATATCCGTTGTAACAGAGGATCATTACGAAGTCAGTGGCATCAACAACCGTTATCAACTCTCTATTTTGGAAAAAGTCGCCCGAGAACGCATCAACAAAAAACACATGATGAACGGTGTGACCATGATCGATCCCGATCAGGTTTATATCGACCCGGAAGTTCTTATAGAACCCGATTGTATCATCGAACCCATGTCCATCATCAAAGGACAGACCATCATCAAAAGAGGAACTGTCATCGGGCCCATGACACAGATAGAAAACAGTACAATTGGAGAAAACAACATCGTTGAACGATCGCATTTATCCGGTGTACAAAGTAAAAATAACGTAAAAATCGGTCCTTTTGCCCGATTAAGGGAAAACACAATCCTTGAAGATGACGTGAAGATTGGAGACTTTGTTGAAACGAAGAAAACCAAGGTTGGAAAGGGTTCTAAGGCACAGCATTTGTCGTACCTGGGAGATACAACCATAGAGGAAGATGTTAATATCGGAGCCGGAACCATTACCTGTAATTACAACGGGTTTAGCAAGAATAAAACACTCATTGAGAAAGAAGCCTTTATCGGGTCCAACACATC
Source organism: Thermotogaceae bacterium (assembly GCA_030445775.1). Classification (GTDB taxonomy): domain Bacteria; phylum Thermotogota; class Thermotogae; order MWEM01; family MWEM01; genus JASUTC01. The sequence continues at coordinate 2,773 of JASUTC010000045.1, forward strand.
GTTGGTAGCCCCCGTAAGGATTGGAAAGGGCTCCATTGTTGGAGCGGGTTCGGTGATCGTGCGCGATGTCCCTGAAGACACGTTGGCCATAGCCAGGGGAAAGCAGAGCAACAAAGAAAACCGGGCCTCAGAATTGAAAAACAAGTATAAAAACCAAAAGGAAGGGTGATCATATGCCTTTCAGCCGTCCCATCATGAAATTATTTTCCGGCAGCTCAAATCCGGAGTTAGCTCGGAGAATGTCCGATTACATGAACATCAGACTGGGCGAAATGGAACTATCAAGATTCTCCGATGGTGAAGTGAATATCCGTATTGCCGAAACCGTCAGGGGACACGATGTGTTTGTCATGCAATCCACTTGTGATCCCGTCAACGACAATTTGATGGAGTTATTGGTGATGATCGATGCCTTCAAACGGGCTTCCGCCAATTCGATTTCTGTGATTATTCCTTATTATGGGTATGCCAGACAAGATCGAAAGGCAAAGGGGAGAGACCCCATCACGGCAAAACTCGTTTCCAATCTCATTACCAAAGCAGGTGCGGATCGGGTCATCACTTTGGATTTACATGCAGAACAAATTCAAGGTTTTTTTGATATCCCCCTTGATAATCTTCAATCCTTTCCGGTATTTATAAAATATTTTCAGCAAATGGAGTCCTTTAATGAAGACGATTTTGTTGTGGTATCTCCGGATGTAGGTGGCGTGAAAAGGGCACGAAGACTGGCTGAAAAGATGAAAATGGCTCTGGCCATATTGGATAAACGAAGACCCAGAGATAACGTGGCTGAAATTGTTAACGTAGTGGGAGATGTGGATGGTAAACATGCCATCCTTTTTGATGATATAATAGACACAGGAGGATCACTGGTGGGTTCCGCAGAGGCCCTCAAGGCAAAAGGAGCAAAAGACGTCATCGCTTGTGCAACTCATGGTATACTGTCAGGCGATGCAGTCAATCGCCTTGAGCATTCACTGATCAAAAAAGTGCTAATTACCAACACCATCCCCCATGACGAATTACCGGAAATGTTCACCGTGCTTGATTTGTCACGACTTTTGGGAGAAGCGGTACTCAGGGTAAGGAAAAACCTGTCAGTCAGCATATTATTTAAATAAAAATGTACATTTGTACGATAAATCTAAGGAGGATTAGCAAAGATGAGAAAATTCGCAATGGAAGTACAAGCAAGAGACCGTGTCAAAACATCCGGTTCAAGAAAGGTCAGGGGTGACGGTTTCATTCCGGTCGTTGCCTATGGTCCGGATTTCGAAACCAGAACATTTGAAGTGGATTTCGCAGCTTTTGATTCGGTGATTCACAAAATTTCAAACACAACACCTGTAACACTTCAGATAAAAAATGAAGAGGGAAATGTGGAAGAAATATTGACCTACCTTAAAATGGTTCAAAGGCATAAAGTGAATGACAGACCCATACATATTGATTTCTACGTACCGTCTGCAGGACATGTCATGAACATAGAAGTTCCCATCCACTTCATCAACGAACCCATAGGGATCGAACACGGTGGTGTTCTGGAACATCATTATGATGCCATCCCAATAGAAGCCCTTCCGGAAAACATTCCTGAATCCATTGAAATCGACATTGCCGATTTGGATGTAGGAGAATTTATCCAGATGAAGGATGTATCAATGGGAGAAGGCGTCAAATCCCATATCGATGGAGAGGAATACATCGTATCCGTTCTTGAACCCAGAGTCATTCCTGTAGAAGAAGAGGAAGAAACGGAAGAACTGGAAGAAGAAAGTATGGAACCGGAAGTTATCGGAGAGGAAACAGAAGAAGAAACAAAAGAATAATTACGGCTTATGAAAAGAATTGCAATGATAGGATTAGGGAATCCCGGCCCGCAATATGTCTCAACAAGGCATAATGCGGGCTTTTTGTCATTGGACGAATTTATTAGACGTTACGCCGTCATACAGAAGGAAGAGAACAAAAAGACTTATCAATTGTATCAGTGTATAATGGAGGGGATAAAAGTCTATTTGTTGAAACCCATGACATACATGAACTTAAGTGGGATTGCCGTAAGGGAATTTGTTCAAAAAACAGGACTTGAAACAGAAGAGCTCATCGTTATTTACGATGATGTTTCCCTTGAGCTTGGACGTATCAGACTGAGGAAAAGTGGGTCAGCCGGAGGTCAAAAGGGAATGAAAAATATCATCCAAGAGCTTGGAACCGATGAAATAAAACGCATTAAAATAGGCATTGGCCCCAAAACAATTCCGTCTCTACCGGATTTTGTCCTGTCCAAATTCCGTGAAGAAGAACATGAGAAACTGGAATGGGCTTTGGAACAAACTGCCAAAGCCATGAAAGATATAATAAAAGAAGACTTTGAGAGCGTCATGAACCGTTACAACGGCCTGAAATGGGAGGATGATGACAATTAAGTGTTCCCGTTGCGGAAAGAGAGAGGCAAGAAGAATCCAAAAGATACACGATGACGGGTTTGAAAAAGAAATCGCCTACTGTGATTTTTGTTTAAACGAAATGATCACCTACGATTCCGTTGAACTGAGCAAAACACACATGAAAAGCCTTGTGGAAAGGGCAAATTTGTTCGATGACAAACCCCCGAAAAACTACAAAGGGGATGACAACATCATCCTCATCCTACTCATGCCCCACTTGATCGTAGAAAACATGTTTGAACACGATCTCTTTACCGAAAAAAGAATCAAAAAAACCATCATCGAAACCCAAATCATCTTCTACGACTTAAAAGTTGAAAAAGCCAGACAAAACGAAGAATATGAAAATGCCTTGCGTTATCAGAAAATCTCAAAAGGCTTAAGAAAATATCTGAAAAGAAATAAGCAATAAACCCTTTTTTCTTCATAAAATCGGGAATTGTGATATAATTTAAAATGAAAAGAATTAAATTCTATTTGGAGGTGCACATTGTGAAAAAAATATTATTAACCATGGTAACACTTTCAGTTTTGATATTTGCATTAAGCGGATGCGGAGTTTTTTCTTCACCTGAACTGGGAACAATTTGGAATGCCAAAGGTGCAGCAGAGGTGGATACGGCGTATCCTCCTTTAGATGGCGTTTATGCTATTGATATTAGACTTGAATTTGGTGGAATTTGGGATGCCAATAAAGTAAAAACGGGAACCGTCGTATTTGGTCCAGCTGTGGTGACAGAAGAGAGAATTGATGTGAATAACCCTGAATATTCAGTGGTTGACGGAACTTATGACACAACATCAAAATTGTTACAACTCAGATGTGAAGAGAAAGGAACAGGAACAACAAAAATCACACTTCGAGGAACCGTTTCAAACAAGACAACGATCAGCAACGGCCTTATATATAAAACCTCAAATATGGGGAGTTCCATCGGAACATTTACAGCAGAAAAACAATAGAAATACTTAAAGACTATTCGGCAACTATTGTAGGCGAGCACCTATAATATTTATAATATTCCAAAAAAGACAAATCAAACATTTGTCAACAAAAAAAGACTGTGTTATAATATTATTAACCCTATTCAGACCAAAGGAGGCCAAGTAATGGAAGTATTAAAAGTCAGTTCCAACTCGAATCCAAACAAAGTTGCAGGAGCGATTGCAGGTGAACTAAGCAAAAACGAATGTGTTGAACTTCAGGCTATAGGAGCCGGTGCAGTCAACCAGTCTGTTAAAGCGGTTGCCATTGCAAGGAGATTTTTGGATGAAAAACAAAAAGACCTTTACATGGTACCGAGTTTTGAAGACGTAACGATAGACGGTGAAACCAGAACGGCTATCTCCATCAAGGTTTGTACAAAAGATCAAGAAGGTGTTGAAGCGGAAATGGAAGGGGAAGAGCAACCTGAAGATGAATCAGGATTTGCTGAATGAGATTTCCGTTGCCTGTAAAGAAGATAATCGCCTCAGAGATATTCTGAGGCGTATTTTATCTATGAATGAGAATGAAATCAAAGAATTCAAAAAAAAAATGAACGTCTATTTTATTGGGAGAGATTCCCAGGAAGATTTAGAAGCAAAGCAGTTTTTTAGTTTTATTTTAAATGATTCCAACGCCAAAGCTGTGGCTCAAAAAATTGGAATCATATGATTGATGGAGGAAGAGATTGTTCTACTTAAATTATTTTCTCGCACACACGGTTTCTGATTACGCTTTCACCAACCCCATGAAACTTTACGGTGAAAAACGCATTTTTGAAATACTCAAACATACCATTTGGTTTGTACTTGTTTTTCTTGCATTTTCTTTTGATGTGGTCTTTTCAAATCCCTTAAACATTGTCATATTCGTTTCAGCCTTGATCCTTCACACGATTATCGATTTTCTCAGGTTTAGAAAATTCAACCCCTGGATGGTTGAAAGCTTATCGATTTTTACTTTTTTGTTATTTTCCTTTATCTTTTCAAGCCGGTTTGTCAACTCATTCATCACCTCTTACTTTTCACTATATTTAATCGGAATGGTATGTGTTTCAGTCATTCCAACTCAAATCATGAGGATGACCAAATTGATCGACCCACTTGAAAATGAATCTGAGGGGATTTCGGAAAGACTCGCCATGTTCATATTTATCTGTGCCGGTCAATATCTTTTCGCAGTGGCTGCATTGTTAATCGCTTTGGTATACCGATTAATCGTAAAAAAGGAATTTGACCGAACTTGGTGGTTGAGCCCGTTAATGGGCTTAACCTTGCCCTGGTTTTTTAAAATTGTAATTTTTTAACAGCCCATTATATGTTATAATTTCTTGATCTTAGAAAAAAATTTTTTCATATTCAGGGGGAAAAAAATGCGTCGATTCCATGCAATTTCACTTCTGATCCTTTTAATAACAGTAACTTCGGTATTTTCATTATCCTTTGATAATTCAATAGAAGAATTTAAAACCTATATTGAAGATTATCAAAATGAAGAATCAAAATTTGCCCATGAGTTTGATTTCATGTCCATTTACAGAAAGTACTCACTGGTAATTTGCGGGGGGGTTAAAAGCGACCAGCATGATTACGAAGTCAATGATCTTCTGGAAGAGATATTCAACGAATACCGGACAGGAGATCCGGAAGAAGACATTACACTGGCAGCCTTTTTTGCATACGTTTCCGCGGACCTGTTTGGAGACACCTTCAACATCACCGCGCTGAACAAATTTCCGCCATTTTATAAGGCCTACAACGAATACGTTCAAAGTGTTAAAAATTACGCCAATCAGTACTTTGCCCAATGGATAGGATATGCCATAGGACTTGTCTCGGAACCACCGGATGATTTGTTCGATGTGGAACGTTCTTCACAAAGACTGAGAATGCGTTTAACACTTGATTATGACTATAACGAAGAATTACATCAAATACTCAAGGAAAACATCGATACAACCACTCAGGAAAAACTGAACGAGGCCATCAACAAAGTCAAAGGCGAATTGCGTAAAGACCCGGACGAGAGAACCCTGGAAAGGGCGATCAACCGTTATTCCATTGCAATATTTTCCAGTGTCATCGATAATATCAACAAACAGAAGGATGCCATTTCAGATTTGTTTATCAAAAATGCCCCGCGTAACACCAACTGGTGGATCTTCAGATTTTTGGTTTACATTGGTTTATTTATAATAGCTTTAAAAATAAAGAAAATAATGCCCTTTATGCTATCAGGGATTATTATCTTTGATGCCTTTTTCCTCATTATTTCAAGGAACCTTGCCCGATCGGACATCGAGGCCTTGATTTACGGTATGATATCCATCATGTTCTTCGCCTTCGCCCTTATTTTATACTTCAGTTCATTCTTCAGCAAAGTAAAGAACAAGCGATTAATTGGAATTCATACCATCTTGATTATTATCGTCCTGATGATGTATCTAACACCCATGTTTATTTCACCCGAAGTCATGAAAATGGATGAAAACAAAGCCTTTTATGAATCACCTGCATATGAAGCGCTAAAGGATGATGTCATCGGATGGGAATTATCATATTTAAACGAACCGTTTGTAGAGTACAACAATACCAATCTGACGGCTCAGCAAGCCGATGAAGAACTGGTTCAACGATACAAAAAGGTGATCGACTACGCCGGTGACCCATTCAAGCAATCCGTCAATGAGTTTATGGAAGGCAAATTGGCTGAAGAACGATACAAAGAGCTGACAGAAATTGCCGGACTGGTTTCCAATTATGATCCTGAGGTTAAATCCCCCAACATCCAAATGTACAACACAACTTCCGGGGCGGTTATCCTTATGTATGTTACATTAATTTGTTCTATGATCATGGTCTTAAAACCAAAAGTCTTTGAATCAATTTTATATATGACCGTTGTACTGTTTTTCAACGTATTTTTCCTGTTTCAAAACGCCTATTATTTCATCGTGGAAAAGGGATTTCCACTCATACACTATGAACAAGTTTCACCCAATTATTTATTGTTAATCGTCGTCATGATCTTATCAGTATTATCCATTTATCTGTTTTTCAAAACAGAAAGAAAAGATAGCTAACAACTTTTTAAGGAGGTTTTTTTTTATGAAAAGATTGCTTACAGTACTATTAGTTCTCATGTTAGTTCCGGTTTTTGCAATGGCATTTACAGTAACGATGGTGACGGATACCGGCGGATTGGGCGACCAGTCCTTTAACGATGGTACCTGGAGAGGCGTCGAGATGATAGCCGAGGAGTTTGACGATGTAGAGGCACAGGTCATTCAGTCAAACGAACAGGCAGACTACGTACCAAACCTCTCAAAAGCAGCAGAGATGTCAGATGTTGTTGTCGCTGTTGGATTCTTAATGGTGGATGCTCTGGAACAGGTTGCTCCACAATATCCGGATGTATATTTCATCGGAATCGACTTCGACCTTTCAGCAGCAGGTATCCCAAATGTTAAAACGTATACCTTTAAAGAACATGAAACAGCATTCCTGGCTGGATTCCTGGCAGGAGCCATGTCAGAAAGCAAGATCGTTGGATTCATCGGTGGTATTCCCGTACCTGCCGTTGTAAAATTCCAGATCGGTTACCAGGCTGGTGTGAAGATGTACAACAAACTTCACAATGAAAATGTACAGGTTCTCATCGGATACACACAGAACTTCACAGACTCACAGAAGGGTAAAACCATGACAGAAGCCCAGTATTCACAGGGTGCAGACATTGTTTTCGCAGCTGCAGGACTTTGCGGATTGGGAACATTTGAAGCAGCTAAGGAAAAAGGCGAAGGATACTACGCCATCGGTGTGGACGTTGACCAGGATCATTTGGCACCGGGAAAAATCCTTACCTCCGCTATGAAAGGCATCACAGCAGCCGCTTACATGGGTGTTCTCGATGCTTACGAAGGTTATTTCACCGCAGGACATGAAGAACTCGGATTGGAAGAAAACGGTGTTCAACTGAGTGAGATGAAATACACAAAGGATATCATTCCTCAGTGGATATTGGTTGAAATCGCCGGTTTAAAAGCCATGGCAAAGGATGGCGAAATCGACATTCCTGCAACAGAAGACGAATTGAAGGCATTTTAAGCAATAAAAGTTGGCACCTCATACGAGGTGCCTTCTTCCTAACTGTTGATATGTGCGAATCATATCAACAGTTAAGAGGAACAGTTTGATTTCAGGGAGGTGCATAATGCCTTTTCATATACCCCAGGAAGAAGAATACAAAGACTATGCAGTTGTTATGAAAGGGATAGTAAAACAATTTCCCAAAGTTCTCGCCAACGACAACGTAGACCTGTATATAAAGCGTGGAGAAATACACGCAATAGTCGGTGAGAACGGTGCCGGGAAATCCACATTAATGAATCAGCTTTACGGTTTGTACAACGCCGATGCCGGAAAGATACTGATCAACGGGAAAGAAATTGCTATTGACAACCCCAAAGATGCTATTGCCGTCGGTATTGGAATGGTGCATCAGCATTTTATGCTTGTGGGACCGTTAAGCGTTGCGGAAAACATTGTTTTGGGAGATGAACCCACAAAAAAATTCAACCTATTTGACTTGAAAAGAGCGAGACGCGAAGTCAAAAAGATATCGGAAGAGTACGGATTAAAGGTGGATGTGGATGCCAAAATAGAAGATATTTCCGTTGGAACTCAACAAAGAGTGGAAATCTTAAAGACCCTCTTCAGAGGAGCTGACATCCTAATTTTGGATGAGCCTACCGCCGTTTTAACTCCCCAGGAAACCGAAGAGTTGTTTGTCGTGCTAAGAAACCTTCAAAACGATGGGAAAACGATAATATTTATCACCCATAAACTCAACGAAGTCATCGCCGTTTCTAATAACGTTACGGTCATGCGAGGCGGAAAAGTAACGGGACAAATCCCCACGAAAGAGACTTCTACCCGAGAACTGGCTAACATGATGGTTGGAAGAGAAGTCCTGCTACGGGTTGAAAAAGAGAAAAAAGAAGCCGGTGAAAAAGTCCTGGAAGTCCAAGACCTGAAAGTCAACGACAACAGAGATCTACCGGCTGTTAAAGGCGTTTCTTTTGACATCAGAAAAGGGGAAATCCTTGGGATTGCAGGTGTTGCGGGAAACGGGCAATCCGAGCTTGAAGATGCCCTCACCGGTTTAAGAAAAAAAATAGCCGGAACAGTCACCTTTAACGGTGTGGACATTTCCACAGCCACACCAAGAGATATCAGAGAGGCCGGAATGAGCCATATCGCTGCAGACAGATATAAGTATGCCATGGTCAAAGAGTTTACCGTAGCCTACAACATCGCCTTGGGAAGACATTATAAGCAGCCCTTTGCGGATGGAGGATTCTTAAATCATAGAAAAATCAACGCCATCAGCAAAGAACTGGTGAAAAAATTTGATGTCCGTCCCCCTGAAATTCAACTATCTGCCGAAAACCTCTCCGGGGGAAACCAGCAAAAGATGGTTGTTGCCCGGGAGTTTGATTATAATCCCCTTTGTATGGTTGTATCACAGCCAACAAGAGGGTTGGATATTGGAGCCATTGAATTCATCCATAGCACCATTTTGGACCTCAGGCAAGAAGATGTCGCCATATTACTGATCTCTATGGAGCTGGAAGAAATCTTGTCATTAAGTGACAGAATCCTGGTCATGTACGAAGGTCAAATCATGGGTGAAGTCACTCCCGATGAAGTGACCATGGAAGAACTGGGCTTGATGATGGCAGGAAGCACATTAGAAGAAGCAAGGAGTGAGGCGGATGAATAAAAAGCAATGGATGAGAGTTGCAATACCAATCATATCGATCATCATCTCCTTGTTGATCGCGTCCATCATCATCATCTGGATAGGGGAAGGCTCATTTACCGACAGAATAGACTTTTTGGTGGAAGCCTATACCCAGTTGATCAAGGGAGCGTTTGGGAACAAAACAGCCGTGATGAACACCATAATAAAAATGACCCCTCTTATCCTGACGGGACTTGCAGTGGGATTTGGTTTCAGAGCCGGAGTCTTCAACATCGGTGCTGAAGGTCAGATGGCCATGGGAGCTTTAACAGCCACCATCTTTGCGGTTAACGCAGCTTCACTGCCATCATTTATTGCCATCCCCTTAACCATGATCGTTGGGATGCTTGCCGGGGCTGTATGGGCAGGTATAGCCGGGTTTTTAAAGGCCACAACCGGAGCTCATGAAGTTATCTCCACCATCATGTTGAACTGGATTGCCTACAACATCACCAACTGGGCAGTGACAGGGCCTTTTAACGCAGGTGGCGGGATTCCAAAAAGCCCGGAAATTGCATCATCTGCAAAACTTCCTAACCTGCTCACATCACAGGCCAGCTTTATGTCCTTTGGAATTTTAATTGCCATCACTGCAGCTGTAGTGATGTACATCATCTTATACAAAACATCAATGGGATACGAAGTAAAAGCCGTGGGTTTTAACCCCTTTGCGGCAGAATACGGCGGCATCAACGTTTCAAAAAACATCATCGTGACAATGGCCATCAGTGGTGCTTTGGCAGGATTAGCCGGTACCCTCGAAGCAACTGGCCTCTATTATCGATTTTACGGAACCCTTAGTTCCGGTAAAGGATTTGACGGCATTTCCATTGCACTGATCGGGCAAAACAATCCCTTTGGAATTCTTGCAGCCTCACTGTTAATTGGCGCTTTGCGTACCGGATCAAATCAGATGCAATTTGCGGGCGTCCCCAAGCATATTGTAATGATCATACAATCCATTATCATCTTCCTGGTTGCTGCGGAAAGAATGGTGATGACCATCATGGGATGGAACAAAAAGAAGGGGGCGAAATAGATGAACATATTGAAAGCCATATTAGATGCATTTGCCAACCCCATTTTTTACTCATTGACCCTATCAGCAGCCACACCCCTTTTATTTGCGTCCCTGGGTGGATTGTTCAGTGAAAAAACCGGTGTCACAAACATCGCTTTGGAAGGAATCATGTTGTTGGGAGCCTTTAGCGGAATATTGGGAACGGCACTTTTCGGAAGCCCATGGATAGGCATTATCCTGGCAATGATATCAGGTGCTGCGGCAGCAGCACTGCACGCCTGGGCCAGCATCAATTTTCAGGCGAACCAAATTGTCAGTGCAACGGCCATTATCCTGTTGGCACAAGGGTTAACCGGCTTTTTATTGGAACCCGTTTTCGGAAAGCCCGGCTCTACTGAAATTTACGATAAAATACCCAAAATTGAATTGAAATTCCTTGGAAAAGGCAGTTTTCTATACAATATGATTGGTTCATTGAGCCCCTTTGTCTATCTTGCATTGATTTTAGTCGTTGTTTCATGGTTTATCATCTACAAAACCAAACTGGGGTTAAGAATCATAGCCGTTGGTGAAAACCCGGAAGCAGCCGACACACTGGGTGTCAGCGTCTACGGCATCAGATGGTTTGGCGTACTCATGAGTGGATTATTAGCGTCATTAGGCGGAGCCTATTTAAGCGTAGGAGAACTGGGACAATTCACCGAAAACATGACCAACGGAAAAGGCTTTATCGCATTGGCCGCTATGATACTGGGAAACTGGACACCCAAAGGTGCCTTGTTTGCCTGTTTACTCTTTGGTGCTGCGGACGCCATGAACGAACAGCTCCAAAGCAACCCCTCATTGGCCATTCCATCATCAGCCAAACCATTATTTAACCTGATTCCATTCGTCATCACACTGATAGTCGTTGCCGGATTTGTGGGTAAAACAAGATCCCCGGCAGCTGATGGTGTACCGTACGAGAAGAAAGGATAAAATGCAAGTTGTAGCCACTGTTCTGAAATACACCGGCTTATTTTTTGTCACCACAGGTACTTTGGGTATGATATTCCAAAAAGAAATCCTGGTTAAACTCCACTTTGCCACCGTTTCAGACACAGTCGGCACCTTGTTAATCATCTTTGCATACATGATAGAAAAACCCGAACACCTAAATTACTGGATCCTATTCACCGTCTTAATAGCCTTCATCGGCCCCATATCCGGAATCGCCATCGCCAAAGGCTATTTTGAAAAACACAGAAGAAAGTAAAGAAAGAGCAGTCTTATTGATCGTTTTTGCTGTTTTTGTTTTAGGAACACTCATCTCTGCACCTGTAGAGATCGAATTTTGGCACTCCATGGGAGGTGGACAGGGTGAAGCAGTCAACGAAATCGTCAACATGTTCAACAGTCAGAATCCAAACATCGTTGTCAAACCTGTCTACATCGGAAACTACAATGCATTAAACCAGAAACTTCTGGCAAGTGTTCAAAGTGACACATTACCTGTACTCTCACAGGCCTATGCAAACTGGACATCAAAACTCTTGCAGAGTGACGTTGTTGAACCGTTAAACGACTACATCTTCAACGATGAAGTTGGTTTTTCAGACGAAGAATGGGCGGACATCTACGATGTCTTCAAAGAAATGGGAAGATGGGGAGACACCTACTATTCCCTGCCATTCAACAAAAGCATCTACGTCATGTTTTACAACTCAGATCTGTTTGAACTGGAAGGTCTCGAACCTCCAAAAACACTGGAAGAATACAAAGACATCGCAAGACTCCTGACAGTCGTTAACGAAGATGGAGAAGTGGAAAGATACGGAACAACCTTAAGGCCCAATGTAGACACATTGGCCATTTACATGTACAACAATGGTGTTTACATCGTTGAAGAAAACGAAGACGGTGAATACGAAGTCACCATCAACAGCGAAAAAACAAAAGAAGTCCTGGAATACCTGAAAGGATTCGCAGAAGAAAACATCGCTTTGGTTACAGGAGACTACGAAGACGGCCCCTTTGGCGAAGGAAGAATCGCATTCTACATCAGCACCATCGCCGGAAAATCTTACGTGGATAGATCCTGTAAAGGAAAACACGAATGGAACTGGACTGCTATCCCCAGAGGAACAAATTTCGAACCTCCTCTCGCAGGAACAGACGTCATCATGTTTGAATCCGCCACAGACGAACAAAAAGATGCCGCTTGGAAATTCATGAAATACCTCATCGATCCAAAAGTCACCACATACTGGGCAATGAAAACAGGATACCTACCGGTCAGAAAAAGCGCTCTTGAAACGGCCGAATGGAAAACATACACAAAACTCGAACCCAAAGCCGCAGTACCCGTACAATTCTTAGACGACGCCTATTCCGATCCAAAACCAGCCACATGGAACGAAATCAGATACGCCGTTGGAGACATGTTCGCCAACATCATGTACGACAAATGGACCATCGAAGAAGGCCTCGAATGGGTTGAAAAAGAAATCGCACAATATTTAGCAGAAGAACAA
>JASUTC010000007.1 GCA_030445775.1 Thermotogaceae bacterium
CACTTACTGACGTTGACAATTTCGCAAAGATTGTCGGTCTTATTCATCATCGATGATCACCTGCTTCCTCTAACCAACATCGAGCAAAATGTTCTGAATTTCCCATTATTGACAACAATTGGGGATTAGACTCAACACAGCGTTCAAAGGCATAAGGGCATCTGGGATGGAAGCGACATCCTTTGGGGAAATTTGCCGGATGGGGAACAAATCCTTTGATGGTGGTCAACCTCTTCTGCCGGCTTTTGTTGATCTCAACATTTGGGATAGAAGACAACAACCCTTGTGTATAAGGATGTCTGGGGTTGTCAAACAATTCAAAAACCTCTGCGGATTCAACAATATTTCCCGCATACATGACCAATACCCTGTCACACATCTCTGCAATGACTCCCAAATCATGGGTAATCATAATGATGGAAGCATCCATGTCCCGTTTCAACCCGTTAATCAGCTCAAGAATCTGAGCTTGCGTCGTCACGTCCAAAGCTGTTGTGGGTTCATCTGCGATAAGTAGTTTGGGCGAACAGGCCAACGCCATGGCGATCATCACCCTCTGGCGCATCCCTCCTGAAAGTTGATGCGGGTATTCTTTCAACCTTTTTTCAGGCTCCGGTATTCTGACTTTTTCCAGTAAAGCGATAGATTCTCTTTTAACCGATTCTTCACTCATCTCCCGATGCAGTGTAAAGGCTTCGGATAACTGCCATCCAACTGTATATATGGGATTCAAAGAAGTCATTGGTTCTTGAAAGATCATGGATATACGATCACCTCTGATTTTTGCCAAATCGTTTTTATTATAATTCAGGATGTTTTCACCTTCAAAGGTGATTTGAGTATTCTCACCTAATACGGAATTATTTGGCAACAACCGGATAATCGAATAAGCGGTAATACTTTTTCCACATCCGGATTCTCCCACTATTCCTAAAATCTCATTGCTTTTGACATCAAATGAAACCCCGTTGACGGGATTCACCACCCCAAATTCGGTTTTAAAACTAATCGATAAATCTTTGACGGTTAATAATTTTTCCATACTATCACGACTCACTCACGAATTTAGGGTCTAAAGCATCTCTCAGACCGTCCCCAAGGAAGTTTACATTTAACACGGTAATAAAGATCAAAAATCCCGGGAAGAATGTCAACCACCATGGGTTATGTCCTGTACTTGTACCCAAAATGTACGACATGGAACCTTGCAACATATTACCCCATGAAGGCATTGGCGGCTGAATACCAAGCCCCAGGTAACTCAGTGAAGATTCAGAGAGTATGGCATAGGATAAATTTAACGTTGTAGTTACAATGACGATAGGGATGACATTGGGCAATATATGTTTTAAGATAATCATTACTTGATTTTGCCCCATGGTTTTGGAAGCCATCACATATTCGCTCTCTCTTAAAGACAAGGTCATACCCCGAACCAATCGGGTCACACGCATCCATCCAAACACGGTAAGCACCATAATAATACTGAAAACACCGGAACCGAAGACCAAACTGAGTATGAGTAGAACGGGAAATAAAGGAATGGAGAGCATAACATCCACAAATCTCATGAGCAGTTCATCCCAAATCCCCCCCAAAAATCCGGAGATCAAACCGATAATCAAACCGATTATGGTGGAAACAACGGACGATACGATACCCACTAGTAATGAAATACGACCACCATACATGATTCTCACAAATACATCGTGACCGATTTCATCGGTACCAAGAAAATGATTTTCAGATAGTGGTGGTGCGAAAATGGCTGAAAAATCCATATCATCGTATGCTGTTTCAACAAAAAGTGGTCCAAAAAATGTAAATATGATCAGTGTTATTAGTACAACAGCACCTAAGCACGCTAATTTGTGCTTGAGAAATTTCTTAAAAACCAGCTGACTATAAGAACCCACAGGGAGCCCAGAAATTTCCTGTTCCAAATCATCGTATTTCCTCTTTAATGAAAAAGCCATTTTCCTCACCCCCGCTTCCTTTCATCCAGCTTGATTCTGGGATCAACCACAACATACAGCACATCGGCGAGAAGATTTGACAACAGTGTTATGATGGCGAGAAACATGAGGCAGTTAATAGCCAAATTGTAGTCACTGGCCAATACGGCGTTGTACATCAGCCTTCCCATGCCGGGCCAAGCAAAAACGGTTTCAACAATCAAGGCTCCCCCAAAGAAATAAGGAATATCCAATGCGATGATCGTGATGATGGGGATCATGGCATTTCTCAAGGCGTGACGTATAATAACCCTTCTTTCATTAGCCCCTTTAGCATACGCCGTTCGAATATAGTCCTGATCCAAAACCTCCAACAATGCTGCACGGATATATCTGACCCAAAAGGCTACCTGGATAAATCCCAGCACGATAGCAGGCATGATCAGATGCCTGAACCGGTCCAGGAAAACATTCCAGAATCCCGTCACGCCATATGTCTCAAGTCCTGATATGGGCAACCATTGTAAGATGACACCAAACAGGATAATAGCCATCAAGGCAAACCAGAAGGACGGTAATGAAATCCCAACAAAGGCAAAAACCGTTGTTGAATAATCAAAGACGGAATATTTCTTGACAGCCGCGTATATTCCAATCGGAAGCGCCAGTACAATCCCGATGATCCATGCAGTAACGGTTAACAACAACGTATTTGGCAGTCTGGAAAAGATCAGTTCAGAGACTGGAATCTTGTACTGACTGGAAAAACCCAAATCACCAATGAGAATGTTTTTTAACCAGTCAAAATATTTTACTATCAGAGGATCATCCAAGTGATAATATTCACGCAATTCCGCCAATCTTTCAGGATCCTGGGCAAATGCCCTGGGATTATCCATCCTCATTTGTAAAAGTGGATCTCCCGGCATGGCATTCAACAACATGAAGATGATAATAGAAATTACAAAAAAGATTGGGACCAACTCAAGGGTACGCTTAAAAAAATAACTCTTCATATTTTTTACCCCTTCAATTTTTAATTTTTCTCTTTCCTCTGTACGTAATCAGCTGTGTTCAATCCGGCTAAAAGTTGAACAGTTACCAAATCTTTGATGGGAACGGGCTTGTAATTCAGCTGCTTTTCCAGTGATTCAAAGTGTTCATCAAATATGCGGTCAATCTCTTTCTGTTTGGCCTTTATGATATCAGAACCGTTTACACTGTTTTCATGCAGCAATCGTCTAAACATCCCCAACATCAATCCCTGATAAAATTGGGAGACGATCTTGTTATCAAACACTTCGGATACCTTTGCCGTTCTTTCCATCTCTTTGTTATTCATGATTTCCTTTTCTTCTGCTTTTAAATACGGCAACATGGTTTTCAAACTGTGAGAAACCGCCCGGTAAAAGGGAGAGGATTCCTTGATGGTCAAATCTCCTTCAACCTCATCAAGAATCTTTTGCAGAAGCTGGTTGTTCTCCAAAGATTTTCTCACGTTGTAAAGTCGAGCCTCTCTTCTCGTTATATCAGATTCCGATAAATCTTCAATCCTGGAATCGTAATAATAAGGCATTTCACAAACGAGTGTAAATGTACCGGCCACTTTTGCCGCATATTCATCAGAACAGGTTCCGGCAGTGATGATTTGAGCTGGATCCATATCGCTGTTTTTCTCAATATAATCGTATTCCTGTGTAATGGAAGACAAATTATAGACAGCTGGCGCGTAGGATTCCAAATAAGGAGCCTCCGGTTCCCCAAGGGACAAGGGAAGGTTGACCAATTTGGGAAGATCCTTGAAAACGGGATAAAGTTCAGGGGCGTCTTCCGTAATATAGTAATAGACCCCTCCGAAACCTGAATTATGAAGTGAGAACATGAATTGAGGCTTTTTTTCCTCCATCAAATTCATCAATACTTTTGTTTCCGGTAAAGGCTTGTCAAAATGCAGGGTTTTATAATCGATAGGGAAAGTCCATTCTATCTGTTCATGTCCGGGTGGTCTGTAAAAATCCTGGGCATATTTTTTTATTGAAGAACTGTCGTTAAACCATCCTTCGTTCAATTTTGTTCCGTCAATGTCTATTACCTTAATCAAATGCCAGGTGTAATCCAGCTTTTTTCTCAATTCTTCATCTGTAGCCAGTCGCTCTGAGAGAAAATCCAGCATCATGGCACCAATGGGTTCATTGGGGTGTGGGCATCCAAACAACAAGGCATCCTTCGAACCATTGCCTATTTCCAGGACGTTAATATCGTGTCCATTTCTTGATTCACCCGCTTTATAGCATTTAACGGTATCCGGATACTTTTCAGCCAAGGCTTTGGAACGTTGGTCCATTTCATCTACAGTGAAAAAGCGCTTATAATCCGGAATATCTTTTATAAGATACTGAAAATCCATCATTATCACCCTTTTAAAATTTTATATGAAATGGCGGCCGGTAACGGCCGCCTTTAAAGAAAGTTATTTTTCGATATACCAGTTTTGAATAACCCAACCCAATCCACCATCGTAAGTGGAACTGAAGCTTCTGATATATTTCTTGGCAAAATGGGGGGTAGGATCTGCCATTAATGGAATAACCGGCAATTCCTCCGTCCAAATTTTAAAGTGTTCGGTGTACAGTTCCAGCTTTTTTTCAGCTGCCATTGTTCGTGTTAATTCATCTAATATTTCATCATTTCTTGCATTTGACCATCCGGTATAATTGGTTCCACCAAATCCGTTGGCTTCACTTGGAATATTGTTGGATCCCCAGTAATTGGATGCTTCATCGTTGATACCGTAACCCCATCCTGTCAGCAACGCATCGAAATTTCCGTAAGGCATTACTTCAGTCCAGAGAACGAGAGATGGTTTCAGGTCGATATTGACTTTCATACCTATAGCCTTCAACATGCCCTGTATCAACTGAGAAAGAATTTCTGTTTCAGTACTGCCAGCAGCACCAATGAGTTTAAACTCGAAGATTTCGCCATCTTTTTCATAGTATCCGTTCTTGTTCATCTTCCAACCGGCTTCTTCCATTAACTGTTTTGCCTTTGTTGGATTATATTCATAATGTTTGATGACAGGGGCTTTGAGCGCTTCTCTCATCATGTGAAGTTCTGTAATCCAAGTGTCAACAATCTCCGCTTCACCCTGGAAGACGATGTTGTTAATCTGTTCTCTGTTCAAACCATAAAGGAATGCCTGTCTGGTTCGAATATCACCAAACAAGGGATTGGGTTTTGTGAGGTCTTCAGGATCTCTGAAATTCAAATCAATACAGCGATAAGCCACATTTGGTGTCAGGAAAACGTTGAACATGTCTGATTTCTGATTTCTCAGTTGCAAACTCTGTTTGAGATCCAATGTGTATCTTCCTACATCGATTTCTCCATTCAACGTTGAAGCAAAGATAGAATCGGAATCCGGAATGATTCTAAAGATAACCGTATCAACATTGGGTCTTCCCATGTAATATTCATCAAAGGCCTCAAGAACCACATGCTGACCTTCTTTGTACTCCTTTAACTTGTATGGTCCTGATAATACTGGGTTTCTGGTGATGTCATTAGCAAAGGCATCCCATTTTCCTGAGGCTTTTGCCTCTTCAAAAGGTTCTCTATAAACGTGTTCTGGGAGTTGGAACCAGCCGAAATAATAACCGTATACGGAAGAACCGAATTTCCCGTCAGCCATGGGCTGATCAAAATAGATCGTGAAACTGTAATCATCGTTCACTTCAACCTTTTGGACCATTCGTTCAAAATAATTAGACGCAACCGGTGCGTCTGACACCATAACTTCCCACTGGAATGCAGCATCATGAGCTGTGATTTCAACACCATCATGCCATTTCATTCCTTTTCTTATGTTGTAAGTAATCGCCATTCCACCGTTATCCAACATCTGAATTAATCCGTTTTCCACGGTTGGAATTTCTTTGATCATTCTTGGGATGTAAAAACCATCTTCATTGGTACCCATATAACCGTCACCAAGAATATTACACAGCGTCCAGGTTAATCCAGATGATGTGAAGAGTGTGTTAAATCCGGGTGGATCCGCTGTGACTGCCGTGACAACCTGTCCGCCTTGTTCCGGTGGGAAGATTGCCGAGTAAAAAGAACGTGCTGCTTCTATTTTTGTGATGGCTTTAAAAGGGGCAGCCAGTTGACCGTAACGATAATCCAGTAACTGTCTGTTACTCTGATAGGCTAATGTGAATTGAGGTAAATAAGCATCAGGGATAATCCTTTCATCATTTGCCCAAGTGTAAGCATCTTCAAACTTCAACGCTTCATCTTCCAAATCCAATATTTTCAACACATTAGCAATGAAATCTTTACGAAGCACTTGTTCCGGACCGGCTTCAAAAGGGATCTCTGCTTCCGGGAAAGCCACTTCAACTGCCGTGTAGAACTCTTCGTAGGTTAAAGGATCTGCTGTACAGTCACTCAATATCTCTTTACTCTCGATATAAGGGACGGCAATATCCTGAGCGACCTGTCCAAAAAACACCGAAAAAAACAGGGAGAAACACGCAACAAACAAAATACATCTTTTCATTGTCTACACCTCCGTTTTAGTAATGGTACTGATATTGTTTAAAATTTTTTATGTTGAAAGATTATAACATACTGATATTACATCTAAGTAGCTTATATTGCTGAAAATTCTGTTACCAATGTAAATTCTTCTCGCTTATTAATTGTTGCATATAACACTATATTTACTTTATATTTCTTTTATTGCATTTAAATATAACCTAATTCGAGGATATTTTTAGATGTTCCCAAAAGCAAAAAGGTACTCTATGAGTACCTTTTTGCCTGGATAATTTTATTGGTGAAAGATTTCTATTTTTTAAAGTTGTTCTAACGCCTTGATCAAATTTTCAACGATCTGTTCTCCCACTCTTTCTTGTGCCTCGTAAGTGGATGCACCGATATGTGGTGTACAAACTACATTATCAAAAGCAATAAGTTTTTTTCTCAATTCATCGGTTGGTGGTTCTACATCAAACACATCTAAAGCGGCTCCTGCAACTTTTCCGTTTTCGATATTGTCAAAAAGGGCCTGTTCGTCAAGAATACCACCGCGCGCAGCATCGATGATGAAGACGCCTTTTTTCATTTGTTCAAAAGCCTTTCCATTGATAAGACCTTTTGTTGCATCCAATAATGGTGTGTGAATGGTGATGATATCGGATTTTTGGTAGAGTTCTTCCAATCCGACAAATTCAACATCCAATCCACCGGCATCCTTTACAACATCATAGGCCAAAATCTCACAGCCGAAGGCCAATAATCTTTCTGCAACCTGTTTGCCAATGGTCCCAAAGCCTACAATCCCTACTGTCTTTTTGAACAGCTCACTTCCTTTAAGCTTTTTCTTTTCCCAAAGTCCTTCTTTCAAGCCGTTGGTACCTCTGGGGATGTGTCTGAACAATCCCAGCATAAGGCCGATGGTTAATTCTGCAACACTGACAGAATTTGCTCCAGGGGTATTGACAACAGTTATTCCCGCTTTTTTTGCAGCGTTGAGGTCTACGTTGTCCAGTCCCGTCCCGGCTCTGGCGATGACTTTCAGATCCGTGCCGGCTTCTATAACCTCTTTGGTAACTTTAGTTGCGCTTCTCACAACGATGGCATCGTATCCGGCTATTTTTTGTACCAAAACATCCTGATCATAATGCTCTGATGTGACTTCTGCCTTTTCATAGGATTCCAGGTTTTTCATGGCATTGGGGTCTAACGGATCGTTCACGTGGATTTTGAAAGCCACATCAAACACCCTCTTTCAAAAAGACCTCTTCGGCAGCTTTAACGCCTGAACCCAATTCTACCTTGTGACCCATCTCGTTAAATGCCATCTCAAGGGCTGCTAATCCAATAATCGTGTCAAATTTACCCATGTAACCCAAGTGTGCCATTCTGAATATCTTTCCTTTGTAATCATCCTGTCCGCCGGCCATGGTTACACCGTATTTGTCTCTCATGAGTTTGGTGAGTTTTCCTGTATCAACCGGTGCAAGAACTGCAGTGGTTACATTTCCTGGCTTTTTAGACAGCAATTCCAGACCCATTGCTTTTACTCCGGCTCTTGTGGCATCTGCAAGGATTCGGTGTCTTTCCCAAACGTTTTCAATACCTTCTTCTTCAATCATCTTTAAAGCGGCACTGAGTTGATAAATCTGGTTAACGCCGGCTGTGTATGGTGAATCCGGGTATTTTTTGCTGTATTTCTTCAAGTCAAAGTAATACTTGTTTTTGTTGGGGCATTCGTTGACTCTGGCAAGAGCCTTTTCACTGAGTGTTATCAAAGCCAGTCCCGGAGGAAGCATAACGCCTTTTTGAAGGCCTGTTGCAACGATGTCCACATGCCATTCATCCATCTTGAGAGGTTCTGCCAATAAACCACTGACTGAGTCTACAACCATTAACGCCTTGTAATCCTTTACAACAGCCGCTATTTCTTCAATGGGGTTTACGGTTCCCGTTGACGTTTCACTGTGTGTGGCAAATACCGCGACAGTATCCGGGTTCTTTTCAAGGGCCGCCTTAATCTGCTCCGGTTTGACGTAATCTCCCCATTCCAATTTAATCAAGTCAATTTCCGCTTCAAATGCCTTACATAATTGTGCCCATCTTTCTCCAAATTTTCCGCCATCCACAACAATGACCTTGTCTCCTTTGGCCACTGTATTTGCCACAGCTGCTTCCATGGCTCCTGTTCCAGTTGAAACCAGAGCCAGAACATCATTTTTGGTTTGAAAAAGCATCTTTGCCTTTTCTAAGGTTTCCTTTTGCAGATTAACGAATTGAGGTGTTCTGTGATGAATCGTTTCCTGCGCACCTGCAAGCAATACCTCTGTTGGTACTGGTGTGGGTCCCGGTGCAAGAATGTAATTTTTTTTAATCATTTACCATCCCTCCTAATATGTTAACGCCTGTTGTTTTTTTTTATCTTATTCATGGGATATAATAACAAAAAAAGGAGTCTTTGTCGAGTGTTAACAATTATTTCAATAGAAACAAATTTTGAAATTATTTGCATATCAGCCTGATAAACAAGGTGGTTATGATATAATTCCATTAACCGAAACAGTCAAAACAATGAATGTTTTCCGACTGTGTTTTTTTACCCTTAGATTGGCCAATTTGCCACTGGGAGACTTTTTATGAGTGATCAGTTATTTAATCAACTAAAATTATTTAAAACCCTGTTGAATCTTGATATCGTTAACTCCGATGAAAGCGTGAATGAATTAGCTGAGGAATTATCCTATAACTTCTCATCAAACGAATGCGCTGTTTTCATCTTTGAAAACGAAAAACAGGCGTTTCGCTTGTTTGGCATTTCTACTCTCGATAAATCGTTGGTTAAGGTTTTAAAGATAAAGGTTACCGATATTCCAAATTACCAGCAACTTAAAAGGGGAAATATCGTTAAAATAGAAGATGAATCAGGCAGGGATGCTTTTGAGTTTCTCAATTCACCAAAATTATCGTTGTTTCCAGTCATTGACAATCATCAAGTTGTTGGAATGATCGTCTTTGGTTACGAAGATGACGTTGAAAGCCTAAATTTGGTTAATCTGGCAGATCTCCTTCGCTCGATCGGTAAGATTGTCAAATTATCTATAGAAAATAGGTTGTTCAAGGAAAACACGAGTAAACTCCTCTCTTTAACACGTTTACATGAAATAGTGAACAAGTCCAGAGATGAAGAAACCCTTTACAGGGAATCCATGAATATGACCTGTACCATGTTAAATGTTGAAAACGCCTCTATTTGGCTTAAAAACGATAGCGATGAGCTTGAAATTAAATATTGGTACGGCATCCGTGAAGAACAAATACTAAGAAAAACCATCCCCGTTAATCACGGTATGGTGGGCTGGTGCTTCGACAACAGGGAACCAGTACTCTCAATTTCTGCCAAAAAAGACCCTAGGGCAGCCTTAGATATGTTGGATGTGGATATTAAATCCGCAATTGCAGCTCCCTTGTATCATGATAACGATATCTACGGTGTCATCATTTTAATAAACCGTAAAGATCAACCACTTTACAGACCGTACAAACATTTTGATGAAATTGATTTAGCCTTGTTGGAGGATATTGCCTCCAGAATATCCTTGGGAGTCTCAAAATTAAAATACGTGACCGAATTATCTAAGGAAAACAAGAAATTTAGAGCACTGACCCTTGCCAATGAAAGGTTGTTGTCCCAACAGAAAGAACAGGTTCGGTGGTTGAAAAATATAACTTACATCAACCGAGCCATGAGAGAGAGTTACGATGTGAAAAATATTCAAAGTATTATGCTCCTGGGCATCACGTCGGAAAGAGGGTTAGGATTTGACCGAGCCTTGCTTTTGCAAAAAAATGATCGGAATCAGACGCTGGTAGCCAAATACTGGATGGGGATCATGAGTGAAGATGAGATGGCAACCAAGATCGGCAGTTCAACAGGTCAACATTACGGATTGGGAAACTTCACCCAATATCTGAGGGAAAAGGCATTGACCATGGATCTCGATGATTATGCCGATCACACCGTTAGAAACCGCGTTTTCCCCTATAAAAGTCATATCGTGTTTGAAAAGGTGGTTACCAGAAAAAAGATCGTTAAAGTCATCCCTGAGATCGTTGAAGAATGGGGCAATGAATACCGTGAGCTGGCTGCATTATTGGGAACGGAAGAATTTGTGGTTGTTCCTTTGGTCGGCCGGTTTGAGACCGTGGGTGTCTTAATCCTTGACAATCGATTTTCAGGCAAAGAAATTTCTGTTAATTTAATCGACGTGCTAAAAATATTCTCGGATAATGCAGGTTTGGCAATTGAAAACGTTCAAAACTATGAAGAGTTGAAATCAAAAACATTGTCTTTAGAACGTCAAACATCACTTTTGAATTATCATAAGGAATTCACAACCAGCATACTTGAAAGCTTGGATGTGGCAATTATCGTTTTGGACAGAGAGGACAAAATCAGGGAATGGAACAGGCGTGCTGAATCGGTTTTTAAACACAGAAAAGAAGAAGTCTTGGGTTTAAGTTTTGACAATATCGAACACAGTTTTGAAGACCTTGAAAATGTTGCGGAGAAAGTTTATGAAACAAAAGACACCATTGTTTTAACCGAGTATGAGATGAAGGTCAAGGGAGAAACGACCTTCTTTGATATCAAATTCACCCCATTACGCCATACGGATTCAGACCAGATAGAGGGTATCATCATCATGTTCGATAACGTTACTCAAAAGAAACTCATGGAAAATGAGATCAGAAGACGTGAAAAATTGTCAACCTTGGGAGAGATGTCCGCCAGAGTAGCTCATGAAATCAGAAATCCCCTTTCGGTTATCGGTGGATTTACACAAAGGATGTCCAAATCTTTGGAAGCGGGAGAAGAAAGAAGAACTTTTAAATATCTGAGTATCATTGAAAGTGAGGTCAAGCGACTTGAAAAAATTGTTGAAGAAATTTTAGAATTCAGCCGTCCCATGAAACGGCTGGAATTTGAATTGGTTAACATCAACAAGGTCATTGATGATCTTGTAACACTATACGAAGATAAGATCGACTCAAAGGGTATAGAATTAAAGAAAGAAGTTCATTCTTTAGAAATCATGGTGGATGTGAGTCGCATAAAACAAGCCATGATCAACCTTATTCAAAATGCAATCGATGCCTGCAAAGGATACATCGAAATTGTAACGGAACAACAAGGTGAGTTTATGAAAATTAAATTTTTAAACGATGGAGAAGTTTTGGACAAAGAGACGCAAGATAAGATCTTCTCGCCCTTTTTCACAACAAAAACATCCGGAACGGGGTTGGGACTCCCCATCACCAAAAAGATTATTGAAGAAGAGCATAATGGAAGTTTAACCATAGAAACGGAAGTTAGAAAAGACAGGGAATACACGGTATTTATCATTGAAATACCCATAAAGCTGTCAGAACAGGAGGAATAGATCGTGGAAAAGCACAAAATACTAATTGTCGAAGACGAAGACAATATGCGTTTTTTGATCTCTGAAGAACTTGAGGATGAAGGATATGAGATAGATACTGCTGCAAACGCAAAAGAGTGTCTTGAAAAAATAGGTGAAAACAATTATGATTTAATCACAGTGGATATTGAAATGCCTGATATGAACGGGCTTGAACTCGCCGGTGAAATCAGAAAAAAGAGCACGCCGGTTAAAATTATCCTGTTGACTGCATACAGTCACTATAAGGCTGATTTATCTTCTTGGGCTGCGGATGCATATGTGGTAAAAAGTTCTGATTTCAATATTTTAAAACAGGAGATCCAAAGGTTACTGTAATTTATAAGCTCACAAAGTTTTATCTGCAAATTGAAACAACGCACACAAATAACAAGCCTGGAGGTGTTAAGGTGTATATCAAAGATGATATACACCCAATAGATGGAATATAAGAAAACGTTAAATTTACCAAAAACGAAATTCCCCATGAGAGCCGGATTGGCAAAAAAAGAACCGGAATTTCTCAATCAATGGGAAAAGTTAGATTTGTACAATTATCTGTTAAACAACCGGAAAACAGCAGACGATTTTATTCTGCACGATGGCCCCCCGTATGCCAACGGTAAGATCCATATCGGAACCGCTTTAAATAAAATATTAAAGGATATTATCATCAAATACAAGACCATGCAAGGATTTAAAGCCCCGTATGTTCCCGGATGGGATACTCATGGACTACCTATTGAACATCACGTTTCAAAAGAATTGGGCAGTAAAATCAACGATATGAGCAAACTGGAAATCAGGGGGAAATGTGCAGAATATGCCATGAAATACGTGGATATCCAAAGAGAGGATTTCAAACGTCTTGGCGTAGCGGGAGAGTGGGATAATCCCTATTTAACCTTAAACCCACAATACGAATCGAAAGTACTGGAAACCTTGAAGGCATTGGTGGAAACCGATAATGTTTATCGGAGTAAAAAAGTTGTGCATTGGTGTCCCAATTGTGAAACGGCTCTTGCAGAAGCTGAGATTGAATACGCTGACGAGACATCCGATTCCATATATGTGAAATTCGCCATGAAAGACGAACCAAATACCTATATCATCATTTGGACTACCACCCCGTGGACATTACCGGCTAACCTGGCTATCGCCGTTCATCCCGATTTTGAGTACGTCCAGTTTGATGTTGACGGAGAAAAATGGATCATGGCGAAAGAATTAACCTCTGAATTGTTGAAAAAAATAGGTAAATCTGAAGATGTTCTCTTTGAGAAAACCTGGAAGGGAAAGGAATTGGAAGGAAAAAAGGCCCTTCATCCATTTCTGGACAGAGAATCCCTTGTTGTCTTAGCCGATTACGTCACGTTGGAAACAGGGACGGGATGTGTTCATACGGCTCCAGGACATGGGGCGGATGACTATCTCACGGGTATTAAATATGGCTTGGATGTCTATTCACCCGTTAACTCACAGGGAAGGTATACCGAAGAATTTCCTCAAATGAAAGGAGAATTCGTTTTTAAAGCAAACGCAAAAATAAACGCCATGTTGGAAGATATGGGTAAAATGGTTTTGGCTGAAAAATACAAGCATTCCTACCCCCATTGCTGGCGTTGTAAAAAACCGATTATATTCAGAGCCACCGAGCAATGGTTTATCAGCATCGATAAAAACAACTTGCGGCAAAAGGTTTTAGATGAGATAAAAAAGACCAAATGGGTCCCCAGTTGGGGAGAAAACAGAATTACAGCCATGATCAGTGATCGACCGGACTGGTGTATTTCCCGACAAAGAGCCTGGGGAATTCCTATCCCGGCTTACTATTGTGAAGACTGTGGGAAAACAATCATGAATGCTCAAACCATGGATCATGTGATCGGAATCGTTGAAAAAGAAGGCACAAACGCATGGTTCTCAAAAGACGTGAAAGAGTTGTTACCGGCCGGTTATCAATGCCCTCATTGTGGAGGAACGCATTTCACCAAAGAAGAAGATATACTGGATGTCTGGATTGACTCGGGTTCATCCTTTGAAAGTGTGATTCGGCAACGAGATGTCCTGAGATATCCGGCAGACTGCTATATTGAAGGAAGCGACCAACACAGAGGTTGGTTCAATTCCTCCATCTTCCTGTCTGTTGCAAAATACGGTATTGCACCGTTTAAGAGCGTTGTCACACATGGGTTCATCCGAGACGGTAAAGGACATAAAATGAGTAAATCCTTAGGGAATGTTATTCTACCTCAAGAAGTCATCGAGCAATACGGTGCGGATATACTCCGTTTATGGGTAGGTTCTTCCGATTACAGAAACGATATCAACGTTTCCCTTGGCATTCTCAAACAATATACGGACTCCTATAAAAAGATCAGAAACACATTGAGATTCCTTTTGGGCAACTTGTCCGATTACGATCCCGCAACCGATGCCGTACAAAGAGAAGACTTACTGGAATTTGATCGCTGGGCTTTATCAAGATTAAACAATTTAATCAAAACCGTGCAAACGAACTACGATGATTTTGAGTTCTACAAAGGGGTTCAAGCCATCAACAGGTATATTGTTTCTGATTTGAGTAATGTTTATTTGGATGTTTTAAAGGACAGGCTTTACGTGGAAGGGACTAAATCCCTTGCCAGAAGATCGGGACAAACCGTTATGTATGAGATCATGACGGCACTGACACTTATGTTGGCTCCTGTGCTGGTGTTTACTGCTGAAGAGGTCTATAACTATTTCCCTGAAAGTGCCAGAAAATTTGAGACTGTTCATGCCTTGGATTGGCCGGAATATAATCCCGACGCCGTTGATCTTGAACTTGAGAAAAAATGGCGGAAATTACTGGAAATCAAAGAAAAAGTCAATAATACATTGGAAAAAAGTCGAACAGCAGGTACTGTTGGTCATTCTCTTGATGCCCATTGTACTTTGAAAACATCATCCGAAGAAATTTATCAGCTGCTTGAGAGTCAAAAGGCGATGTTGGAAAGATTCTTCATCGTTTCTCAAGTTCGACTTGAAAAGTGCGATAAGACAGAAGCTGAAGATGGACTGGATATATTGGTTGAACACGCAAAGGGCGAAAAATGTCAAAGATGCTGGAATTACGATGAGGGTACGGGCAGCAATGAAAAATATCCCAACACTTGTCCCAGATGTGCTGACATTTTGGAAGAATTTTACCCTGATCTGGAAGCTTTAGAATAAACGACAAATAACTGAAAATAGTTTTAAGCTTTATAGGTACTGGAGGTTATTATTTTGTCCTATACGATTCTAAAAAAGGTGCAGGCGGCACCCAACGAATATGATATATGGGTAAAAGCCCCTCAAATAGCAAGCCATGCAAAAGCCGGTCAGTTTGTCATCGTCATGGCAGATGAGAACTCGGAAAGAATACCCCTGACCATTGCGGATACGGATAAAAAAGAGGCCATCCGAGTGATTTATCAAGTCGTGGGTACTTCTACCGAAAAACTGGCGCAGTTAAATGTAGGTGATGCCTTAAGTAACTGTGCGGGTCCATTGGGTCAACCGTCTGAAATACCTGAAGGGAAACAGACTTTGGTGATTGGTGGTGGTGTAGGGATTGCCGCCATTTTAACGATCATTAAAACGCTCAAGGAAAAGGGTAATCACGTCACGACGATTCTGGGTTCACGGGATCGGGAACACTTGATTTTGGAGAATGAAATCAGAGAAATCGCCGATGAAACATTGATATACACTGATGATGGTTCCGCCGGTAAAAAAGGACTGGTGACCGATGGGATGAACGCCCTGTTTGAAGCCGGCAAAAGATTTGATGCCGCTTGGGCTGTAGGCCCCACAATCATGATGAAGTTTTGTTCATTGGTGGCAAAAGAGCATGATTTGTTAATTTGGACCTCACTCAATCCAATCATGATAGACGGTACCGGTATGTGTGGAGGCTGCAGGGTTAAGGTAAAAGACACCATCAAATACGCCTGTGTTGACGGGCCTGAATTTGACGGACGATATGTGGACTGGGATATATTAATGAACCGGCAAAAACAGTATTCGAAAGAGGAAACCGAATCGGAGCATGTGTGTAAACTTGGCGGAATTCACCCTTCTCAATCAAAAGAGGGGGGATTACAATGAACGCACAGGAAAGAAAAAAACAAAGGATTCCTACCCACGAAAGAAAGCCTCAAAGGAGAAAAAAAGATTTTTTTGAAGTGAATCTGGGATACGAAGAGGCCGAAGCGGTTAATGAAGCAGAAAGATGTTTACAATGTACAAATCCTCTATGTGTGAAAGGGTGTCCCGTTAATATCGATATTCCGGGATTTATTAAAAAAATCACCGAAAAAGATTACAAAACCTCCGGAGAGATTTTGAAGCAATACAATTATCTACCTGCCATATGCGGAAGAGTTTGTCCCCAGGAAACACAGTGTGAGGGGGCTTGTATCATGAACAAAATGAAGCATTTTCAACCCATCTCAATCGGTAAACTGGAACGATACGTTGCCGATTGGAATCGTGAGAAAACAGATTCAAAAAAAGAACTCAATATCAGTAAAGCGGTGAATAAAAAAGTTGCCGTTGTGGGTAGTGGACCGGCTGGATTAACAGCTGCAGCTTATTTGGCTGAAAGAGGATTTGAGGTCACAATATTTGAAGCCCTTCATCTGCCCGGAGGTGTGCTGGTTTACGGTATCCCTGAATTCAGATTGCCAAAAGAAATTGTAAGACACGAAATCAGTGATATTGAAAAACTTGGCGTTCAGATAAAAACCGATTATATAGTGGGGAGAACCATCACCATCGAAGAGTTAAGAGATGAATTTGACGCGATTTTTATCGGTATCGGTGCAGGAACTCCACGTATGATGGGGATTCCGGGTTCAGAGCTCATCGGTATCTACTCATCCAGTGAATTCTTAACCCGAATTAACCTGATGAAAAGTTATGATTTTCCCAGACATGATACGCCTGTCAGAGTTGGAAAAAATGTCATTGTTGTTGGCGGAGGTAACGTAGCCATGGATTCAGCAAGAAGTGCACTTAGGATGGGTCAAACCACACAGTTTTCCCATCATGATACTTATCATCCCAATCATGTGAAAGTAGTTTACAGAAGAACTGAAAGCGAAATACCCGCAAGAATCGAAGAGTATCTTCATGCAGTAGAAGAAGGCATCGAATTTCACTGGTTAAAAAATCCGGTTGAGTATATTGGCGAAAACGGTCAATTAAAGGCTGTAAAGGTACAACATATGAAATTGGGAGAACCCGATGATTCCGGAAGAAGAAGACCGGTTCCCATTGAGGGAAAATTCGAAGTTTTCGATGTCGATACGGTCATAGAGGCCATTGGCCAAACCCCTAACAAATTGTTACTGGAATCTTTCCCACAACTGAAATTGAACCGAAGGGGTACCATCGAAGTCGATCAAAATCTTATGACCTCTGTAGAGGGAATCTTTGCCGGAGGAGATATCGTGACCGGTGCCGCCACTGTCATTGAAGCCATGGGTGCAGGAAAGCAGGCGGCAAAATCAATCATTAATTACTTGTCGGATGATTCAGATTCACATCATCAGAAATAACCAAATGGAAAAAATGAAAGGAGAATGAATATGAAAGTTGCTATGATTTCCTATGAAGTGTTTCCCTTTGCAAAGGTTGGAGGCTTGGCAGATGTCATTGGTTCATTGCCAAAATATCTTGAAAGAAATAACATTGACGTGGACATATTCATGCCTTATCACAAGATTGTAGACAAAAATTCATTAAAATACGATTATACGATTGAAAAAGTACACGATGCATTTGAGGTTCCCTTTATTCAAACCGATGAGAAGGCTTCTCTTTACAAAACACATCTACCCGGTTCTACTTGCGAAGTATATTTGGTTGCTAATGAAAACATCTTTTCAACGGAAGAAGTTTATGGGGATGAAGATGCCGCTACTCAAGCTGTGTTTTTTTCCGCTGCATCACTTGCGGCAATTAAATACATGGGTGAAAAATACGACGTGATTCATTCAAACGATTGGCAAACGGGCCTTATTCCCGTTTATTTAAAAACGCTGTATAAGGAAGATCATCTATTCCATTCTGTTTTAAGCGTTTACACCATCCACAATTTAGGATATCAGGGACGTGTTGCCAGTAAATACCTGAATTTCGCAGGATTACCGCATTTTCTTTTCAATGTTGATGCTCTGGAATTTTACGGTGACATCAATTTTATGAAAGGTGGTATTTTATTCTCAGATATCATCACTACGGTGAGTCCGACTTATGCTCAGGAGATACAAACCTATCGATTTGGCGAGCATCTTGAAGGTGTCCTGAGTATCCGAAGCGAAGCGCTTTATGGTATTCTCAACGGGATTGATTATGAAGTCTTTGGTCCTCAAAATACAACGATCACCCAACATCCTTTCAGCAAAGATAACCTGACCGGTAAATCCATCGCAAAGGCCGAGCTCCAAAAGAAATTGGGATTACCACAACGATCCGATATTCCAGTTATTGGAATTATCACCCGTTTGGTTTCCCAAAAGGGGTTGGACATTTTCTCCAAGATTTCAGATCTGGTGTTCATGCAGAATCTTCAAATGGTCATTTTGGGTACCGGACAACCTGAATACGAAGAATTGGCTCAAAGACTTGCCAAGAAATATCCGGACAAAATTTCAGCCAATATCGAATTTAATATAGACTTAGCCAACCAAATTTATGTGGGTTCGGACATGTTTTTGATGCCTTCAAAATACGAACCTTGCGGGTTGGGACAGTTGTACAGCCTCCGTATGGGTACTATTCCCATCGCACACCTTACAGGAGGATTGGCTGACACTGTGAGGGAATTTAATCCCAAAACCTTAGAAGGAAACGGATTTGCCTTTTCAGAATACAAAGAATCTGAATTACTTTACGCCATATTAAGAGGATTATATACGTATCAGAACAAGGAATATTGGAATGAATTGATTAAAAATGCAATGGATGAGGATTTCTCTTGGGAGCGTTCTGCAAAAGAATATCTGTACGTCTATCAGGAAGGAATCAACCAAAAAGAGAACTTTTAGGAGGTATTTTAATGCCTGAATTAAGGAGAGACCCCGTTTCTAATAGATGGGTAATTATTGCAACGGAAAGGGCCAAACGGCCAATGGATTTCTCAACACGATCAGAGGAGCCAAAAAGTAATTTCTGTCCGTTTGACTACGGGAATGAATACACCACGCCACCTGAAATCCTTTCGTTTCGGCCAAAAGATACACAACCTAACACACCGGGTTGGTGGATCAGAGTGGTGCCTAATAAATTTCCAGCCCTGGAAAACAACCTGAAACTTGAACGATACGGCCATGGTATGTACGATGCGGTTACGGGATTTGGTCATCATGAAATCGTCATCGAAACACCGGATCACAACGCAACGGTCGCCACATTGGAAGTGGAACAGGTTGAAGAAATTATTTGGGCCTATAAAGCACGATACAACGCTATTGCCAGCGATGAAAACATACGTTATGTGCTTATTTTCAAAAATCATAAGAAAGACGCAGGTGCTTCACTGGCACATGCCCATTCACAAATCATCGGGACACCCATCGTACCGAAACGTGTTCAGGAAGAATTGGAGGGTTCCAGAATGCGCTATAAATTAAAAGAAAGGTGTATCTTCTGCGATATTATTTATCAGGAAAGGATGGAAAGTACCCGAATCGTTGAAGAAACGGAGGATTTTATCGCCATCAATCCTTACGCATCCCGTTTCCCCTTTGAGACTTGGGTATTGCCAAAGGTACATAATCACGACTTTGGACAGATCAAAGAAAAAGAAGTACAGGGATTTGCACAAATACTGAGAAACTCACTGGCACGTATATATAAAGCCCTTGATGATCCGCCGTACAATTTTATGCTCCATACTGCCCCCGCAACCGGCGACGGTAAAAATTTCTATCATTGGCATTTGGAAATCGTTCCCCGTTTGACAAAAGTGGCCGGTTTTGAATGGGGCTCGGGTTTTTATATCAACCCAACCCCTCCTGAAGATGCCGCAAAATTCCTTAGGGGGGTCGAGCTTTGACCGGTGGTGAGCTGATCGACATTGGATCTCGTACCTATATCGTCAAAAGCAGAATACAGGGAATATTTTCTCCCAGTAATGCGATCATCAAAAAATTCAAATCTGTTGCAGATAAAGAACAAATGATTCTCAACTTAACATATGGCAGTGAAACTCAATCCTTTATCATGATGGACAGCGGTCATGTAATCATGACCGTTCTTTCGGTGGAAGAATTTCTGCAAAAATACGTGCAGGCTATATAGCGGTGATTGATAATGAGTTATGCCATTGTGTATTTGCCGCTTAAACCTAAAATTGCAAAGAGCCAGAATCTTCCACTTAAATTGCCCGTACTGGCAGAAGACTTACCGAGCATTGAAGAGGAAAATACCATACCCTTATCCATTATACTAAGGGGCCTTCGAGCTCAATGGCGGGCAAAAAAAGACACGTATTATGCCTCTTATTTAAGGTATTTTGTGTTTGAAGCATTTAAAGAAGCGTTGAAAAACAACCGAATGGCTGAAGCGGCTCAATTGCTTCAAGAATCCCTTGAGTATTCAAAAGAGGACTATTTATATCATTTCTATAACGGCTTGTTTTTTAAAAAGTCCGGGGATTACGGTCAAGCCGAAACAGAGCTGAGAAAAGCTTCCGCCATGAACCTGGCGAATCCCATGGTAACCTTCGAATTGGGTCAATTGCTTTTTGAACTGGATGATTTGGATAACGCATTGGAACAATTTACAAACACTTTGGAGAGAGACAAAAGATTTACACCGGCATATGTGGCTTGTGGAGATATCTTTCACCGTGTGGCTGATTATAATGCAGCCGTGGGTTTTTATCAAAAGGCCATCGAGATTGCCCCTACGTTTGTTCCACCGTATATTCGTCTGGGAGTTATTTACAATAAAAAACAGAATTTTGAGAAAGCTAAAATCTTTTTTGAAAAGGGCTTAAAACAGGACACCGAAAATTTCCAGTTGCATTACAACATCTCCTTCACCTATATGCGATTAAAGCAACCCCTACTTTCCATAGAACATTTAAAAAAATGCCTTGAGATTGATTCTAAGGTTGTCAGTGTTTACAATGAACTGGGAATCATCTATAAAAATCTCGGTTTCTTTGATGATGCTTTAGTCATCCTGAAAGAAGGATTGGAAACAGAAGATGATTTGACTCTCAAATGGCATTTGATGCAAGTTTATGCCATCCTTCAACAATTCCAAAAGGCCGAGGACTTCCTTCAAGAAATTGCCAGATCGGATCATTCAGTGGATATGTCCGATTATCGAGTTGCCCTCAACAAAGAGATGAGTATCGACGCCAAGACCTTTTCATTATCAGCCTTTGCATCATGGGCGTTAGATGTCTACAATGATATTGCCCACCCCTTGAAAAACAGACTTATTCAGCTGGCTGATGGACAGCAACCGCCTGTTGATTTTAGCGAAACTTTTAGCCTTGAGCCTTTGCCTTTGGCCATGGATATTATTCATGAATTCGAGGGATACAATTTCACGTTGTTTCGTGCGTTAACACTTTTTGCCTCTCAAATCTGCAATAGTTTGGATTGGATTGTCTTATCAAGGTTTTTGTTTGTCATTGTAAATAACAGGCTCTTTTCTCAAGATGACACGTTTGAGTTAAATCAAAAGATGGAAAGAATTGCCGATGAGATCATTGACCTGGATTGGTCGTTGGCTAATCAATTAGTCCAAATGGAAAGAGAACGCTTCAAAGATATTGAAGAATTGTTGGATCAAGCTCAAAATGATAACCATACAATCAATCTGGATTTATCCCAACTGATTATTCTGATTTTAAACATACTATGGGTAGAACCGACACAAGATGAATTAAAAAGGATTTTAAGGGTGTATAATAATGCCGAAGAAATTGGCGAACTGTGTTCATTTCTTCTTAATCGGAAATAAACATCATATGAGGGAGAATGATTCTTGTGCAAAAAAATAAGATGAGCTATCCGCAAATTTTTGTCTTGGGGTTTGGTTTTTTTGGTGTCAGTCTCATTTGGGCACTTTATAACGCCTTTGTACCCATTTTCTTGAAAAGTTTTGCCATTAGTTCCATGTTAATCGGTTTTATTATGACATTTGACAACATACTGGCTGTTGTACTTCAGCCGTATATCGGCTTTTTAAGTGACAGTACTCGAACAAAGATCGGCAGGAGAAAGCCGTTTATCTTAATCGGAGCTCCCCTTGGTGCACTTTTTTTTATGATGATCCCTTTCGCCAAACTCACAAATATTTTCTGGCTCATTCTGGTAGTCATCATTATGAATATTGCCATGGCTATTTTCAGATCCCCTGTTATCGCCCTTATGCCTGATATTGTTCCTTCTCGTGATCGTAGTAAAGCCAACGGTGTTATCAATTTTATGGGGGGGTTTGGTAGTCTCCTGGCCTTTTTTATCGGTGGCATCCTATTCGATATAGCGGATTCTCTCCCGTTCCTGGCAGGTGGCGTTGCTTTACTGGTGAGTTCATCGCTGGTTCTAACGTTGATCCATGAACCGGTGGTAAAACAACAGAATTTGAATGAGGAAAGGGTAAACTTTGCCGGTTCCTTTAAAACCCTGTTGACCAGTTTAAAGAACCTGTTCAAAGACGATGACAAGAGTCTGTTGTTGATCTTATTGGCCATCTTTTTCTGGTTTTGCGGATTTGGGACTCTGGAAACCTTTTTTACCATTTACGGCACTCAGTATCTGGAAGTCACGGCCGGAAGTGCGGCTATTGCCTTGGGTCTATTCTCTCTTATGTTTATGATATTTGCCATTCCCGCAGGATTTATCGGTAGTAAAATCGGTAGAAAAAAAACGATTATTATCGGACTAATCATTCTCGTTGTTTGCCTGTTTTCAGTCAGTATGATTACCGTTAATCAAGCAAGCACGCCAATGAATGCTTTGGATGCCGTTTATAAAATTCCGAGAACCGCAGAATTCCTGGTTATTCAGATTTTTCTGGTCATTGCCGGTATCGGTTGGGGTTGTATTAACATCAATTCACTGCCCATGGTTGTGGATATGGTTGCAGAAGATAAAGTCGGTGGTCACACCGGGATGTATTATTTCTTTTCCATGATGGCTTCCATTGTCGCGCCACCACTTGTTGGAGCTGTGATTGATGTACTTTCCTACCCATCCATGATCAAATTTTCCGTGCTGGCATTTTTAACTGCCCTCTTATGTATGCTTTTCGTTAAAAAGGGAGAGGCGGAAGATGCCCCTCATCAAAGGAGCATTGCATAAAAATGATCCTGCAATTTGTTTTGCTAATTCTTGGAATCGCTTTACTGGTAAAAGGTGCTGACTGGTTGGTTGATGGAGCATCAGGCCTGTCGTCGAGTTTCGGAGTATCGCCACTTTTTATTGGTTTGACAGTGGTGGCATTTGGTACAAGCGCTCCCGAATTGGCAGTCAGTATCTCTGCCGCTGTGAAAGGATCGGGTTCAATTGCCATCTCAAACGTAATTGGTTCAAATATTGCCAACATTGCCCTGGTAATAGGCTTTTCAGCCATCCTCACTCCCTTGGCAATTAGTAAGACAACCATTCGAAAGGAATTACCGTTTAACATATTGATCAGTTTTGCCTTGATGGCAATGCTCTTACGTGGGGCAAAATACGGATTGGACCGCTATGACGGTGTTGTTTTGATCATTTTCCTGATCATCTTCATGGAATACACCTTGGTGATGGCCAAAAGTGACCGGGAAAGAAAAAGACTTGAAAGTACCGATATTTTAAGCGAAGCAGATCAAGAAGAAATTAAAAAAATCCGTATTAAAAATGGCATTTTAACCCTCATCGGATTAGCTATGGTGGTCTTTGGTGCCGACTTAACTGTAGATTCAGCAACCGAAATAGCATTGCAACTTGGAATCAGTGAAGCCTTGGTGGGATTAACCATGATTGCCATCGGTACTTCTCTTCCGGAATTGGTTACAGCCGTTACAGCCATTTTGAAAAAACAAGACGATTTGGCCATTGGAAATATCGTGGGATCCAATATCTTCAACATTTGTCTGATACTGGGTGTTTCATCTATTATCAAACCGATCGGTGTCATTGTGGACCATTACTGGGCGGATATCTTATTCATGAGTATGCTGGCGGTTTTCCTGTTGTTAACCACCATGAAAAAAAGCAAGATCACAAGACTTGAGGGGTCATTTTTCTTCGCATCGTATATAGCCTATATCACGATAATCTCATTTAGGGGTTGATTTAAACGTCAAACGGGATGCAAAAGAACACCAATAAATATCTATTTTCTTTGATATTCTCTTTGGGTTGTTTAATAATATTCTTTACCTTTCATATTGGACAAAACATTTTATATGAGTTCAGTAGCTCATATAACGGTCTTTTGTTTTTTCTTTTTGCTATTCTTTTCACTTTTTCGATTGACAACATTCGTATCAATTACCGATCCTTTAATCTGGTGTCAACAATTATTCCAGCTATCGTTATTATTTTAGGATACGGGCCTTACACTGCCGGTACTTTAATCGCATTTATCAGTTTGTTTAGAATCAACATCAACCACTCAAAAAACAGGGGGATGTATGTTGTTAAAGCTCTTTCAAGGTCCGCTATTTATTTTCTTATGTATACGCTGCCGGCTGATTTAATGTATTTGGATTTTCCCTTATACTTCAGACTTCTTTTATACCTTATCAGTGTATTGGTTATCAATCAAATCATTATGCTCTTATATTTTAAAGTGTTCTACAATAACTCGTGGAGCGGGTTATTTAACAACATGAAAGTATTTTTGATTGAATTATTTCCGGGTATCTTGTTGCTTCCTTTGTCACAGGCTATATATGATTTACAATTAGTCGGTTATGATAAGATATTTACCCTTTATTATCTTTTCCCGGTTGTTTCCATCATACTGCTTCTTTTTACAATTATCATGAAAAATGCAGATAGAGAAAAGGAAGAAAGTCTAAAGTTACGGCATTTTAAGCAAGCTCTTAAAGGTATTCTTTCCGGGTTGAATTTGGTAAGATCAACCGAGGACTTCAACATCATTCTACAAAAATCGACAAAACTTCTCGCTGAAATGTTGGGTTATCGGGAAGCCTTGGTATCAGTCATCAACAGAAATGAACAAATTGTCAGCCGAATCGGTTATTACGGGATAAAAAAAGAAGAATTCGATGACTTAGCATCAAAAACAGTGACCGTTGATTCAGTTAATGCCTTATTCCGACCCGAATTCAAATTCTCAGGTACCTATTTTGTTCCTGCAGAAAGTAAAATGTATGAAAAGTTGAATTTGGGGGATGCTGTTTACAACGAAGGTGATAAGATTTTCAAAAACAAATGGCATCCGGATGACTTGTTTCTCGTACCCTTTTTGGATTCAGAAAATGAACTCATTGGTTATATCGCACTTGACTGTCCCTTAAACGGTCAAAGACCTACTGAAGAAGATGCTGAAATCGCCAGAATCTTCGCTGAACAGATTGGAAGGATGGTTGAAACATCGTTCAAATATAAAAAGGTATTGGAAACAACCAAGATAGATCAGATGACAAAGCTCAACAATCACACCACCTTTTACGAAAAGGCTGATGAACTGATTAAAAAAAGTTCCTTTGAACACCCTCTTTCCCTCATTATGATGGATATTGATGATTTCAAAACCTTCAATGATCAATACGGCCATTTAATGGGAGATCAAGCCCTAAAAAATGTGGCAAAGGCGATCAAGGAAACGATCCCGGTGGACGCCATTGCCGCAAGATACGGAGGAGAGGAATTTGCCGTATTGCTTACCGGAACGGATAAATTGAAAGCGGTTGAAATTTCCAATAAAATTATTCAAAAAGTTGCTAAAACCGATGTGGAAGGCTTACACGTCACAATTAGTTGTGGTGTTGCCACTTGTCCGGAGGATGGAAGGCATTCATCAACTTTAGTCTCATCGGCTGATAGTGCATTGTATATCTCCAAAAAGACTGGTAAGAACAAAGTAACCATGGTATAATCTGAAAAGCGAATGGTGTCAATCATATAGGGTTTCGTTCGTTCGTCAATAAACAAAGGTAGAAGGAGAGATTTTAATGAATTTGGAAAACTATATACGGGACATTTTAGATTTTCCCAAACCGGGAATTGTTTTTAAAGATATTACACCGCTTTTAAAGGATCCAAAGGCATTCAGAGAGGCCTTGATTGTAATGGAAGACCATCTTAAAGATGATACTTTTGATTATTTTCTTGGTGTGGAAGCCAGAGGATTTATATTCGCAGCAGCTTTAGCGGCAAGAATGAACAAAGGTATGATACCGGTGAGAAAACCCGGTAAACTTCCCGCTGAGACATATCGAAAGGATTATACCTTGGAATATGGTACAGCGGGTTTGGAAATTCACAAAGATGCCATCGATAAAGGAGACAGAGTTCTCATAGTGGATGATCTTTTGGCAACTGGTGGCACCGTGGAAGCGGTTGCTTTGATGATAGAAGAAATGGGCGGAATCGTTGAAAAGATGCTATTCCTCATTGAGCTTGACTTCTTAAACCCGAGAGAAAAACTGTCCGGTTACAAGATCGATTCGCTTATTCATTGTTAAGGAGGATTCATGCATGCTTAAGTTTAATTTTAATAATTTTTCCGTTGAAAGGTGTTTGAACGGTAATTCTCATAATGAAATCAATTCGCATTTGGAAAAAGTCCGAAAATCATTTGAAGTGATAAAGACTAATCCGCCGGGATTTGTTCAACTGTTGGAAGACATATCATATGTGAACGAAATCCAGCAATGGGTGGAGGATTCAGTCATTGGAAAATATGATCATTTCGTTGTGCTTGGAATTGGTGGGTCCGCCCTTGGAAATATCGCCCTTCAGAAATCACTGAAACCCCTCAATTGGAATCGAATGCCTAAGACTCAAAGAGACGGATTGCCCACCATCGATGTCTGGGACAACGTTGATCCGGATTTTGTTCAATCGAACTTAGAGGTCATTGATCTTCCTAAAACACTCTTTAACGTGATCTCCAAGTCCGGAACTACCGCAGAGGCCATGTCTAATTATTTGATTGTAAGGCAGCTTCTCCTTGAAAAGGGGCTATCCCCTAAAGATCACTTTGTCTTTACAACGGATCCGGAAAAAGGCGTTTTAAACAAGATTATTGAACAAGATGGCATCAAAAAATTTATCATCCCGCCATCAGTGGGTGGAAGATTCAGTGTTTTAACACCTGTTGGACTCATCTCAGCTGCCGCAGCCGGAATCGATATTGAAAAGTTGGTTCAAGGTGCCGTTAATGCCAAAAAACGCTTGTTTGATTCTTCTGTCAAGGATAATCCCGCGGCCATGATTGCCTTGCATCACCTGTTGTTTGGAGAAAAAGGGATGGTCATTAATGTGATGTTTTCATATTCTAATGCCCTGTTTTATTGGGCGGACTGGTTCCGTCAAATTTGGGCGGAAAGTCTTGGAAAGGCTACCGATAATGACGGTAATCAAATTAATTACGGTCTGACGCCGGTAAAGGCAATTGGAGCAACCGATCAACATTCACAAGTACAACTTTACAACGATGGTCCCAATGACAAAGTGATTACATTCTTAAAGGTTGAAAACTTCCATCATCAAATGACGATCCCGTCATTGCATACCGATATTGAAGCCTTAAGTTATTTAGGAGAAAAAAGCCTGAACCAACTGATTGACGCTGAACAACGTGCGACAGCCTACGCGGTTAAAAACCACGGACGTCCCAATATGGCCGTAGAGTTCCCAAGGATTGACGAAGAACATATCGGAGAATTTATCTTTGTTTACGAAATGGCAACCACTTTGTTGGGATATATGAAGCATATCAACCCATTTGATCAACCCGGTGTTGAAGATGGGAAGATTTATACATATGCCCTTATGGGGAGAACAGGCTTTGAAGAAAAACGCAAAGAAATTGAAGGTAACTAACGAGGTGTTTATTTGAAAGAACCAAAGATCATTGATCGAGTAAAGATAACTGTCAAAGCGGGACAGGGGGGTAACGGAGCCTCGACTTTTCGCAGGGAAAAATACGTACCCAAAGGCGGGCCGGACGGGGGAGATGGTGGCAATGGAGGGCACGTTTTCATTAAAGCAACGAACCGATTAAATTCACTCATCGATTACCGCTACAATCAGCATATTAAAGCTCCCAACGGTGAAAACGGCAGGCGTTCCAACGAACACGGTGCCGATGGAGAACCACTGGTCTTGGAAGTACCCGTTGGAACGGTTGTCAAAGATAGCGAAACAGATGAATTGTTGGCGGATATGGACCAAAACAACAAAATTGTATGCATCGCACGAGGCGGCCGTGGGGGAAGGGGCAACGCCAGATTTGCCACACCTTCCATGAGAGCGCCCCGTTACAGTGAAAATGGGATCAATGGTGAAGAAAAAAAACTCCTGTTGGAGTTAAAAATGATTGCGGATGTGGGATTAATCGGTTATCCAAGTGTTGGAAAATCCACTTTGATTTCTGTTATCAGTAACGCCAAACCAAAGATTGCCGATTATCATTTTACCACCATCTCACCGAATCTGGGGGTAGTGGATTATCACGGGCAGGATTCGTTTATGGTGGCCGACATTCCCGGTATCATCGAAGGTGCTCATGAAGGAGCCGGCCTTGGTTTCTACTTTCTCAGACACGTAGAACGCACAAAAATCCTAGTCCATCTTGTAGATTGCTCGTTATCCGAAAGACCTGATCCCATAGAAGATTATAAAAACATTCGTCATGAACTACTCTCTTATTCGGAAAAACTTTCACAAAAAGAAGAAGTGATCGCCTTGTCAAAGGCGGATGTCTCAATAGAAGAAGTCATAGAGGATACCCAAAAACAATTTGAACAAATGGGTAAAAAAGTCTTTGTCATCTCAGCCGTCACGGGACGTGGGGTTGATGAACTGTTAGATTTTCTGTATATGAAGGTACAAGCAGAAAGACAAAAGCAAGAATTGGAAAAAGAGGGACGTGATGAATTTTTGGAAGAAGGGAAACTCCCAAAGGTAAAAGCGCTGGATTTCCCTGTGCCGGAAAGAATCAGATTGGAGATCACGCAAATTGATCAGAATACATGGGAAATAGGCGGAGAACAGTTCGAACTGCTGTATCATAGAATAAACTTAAACAACCGTGATGGATTTGAACGGCTGATGAAAATATTGAAAAACAGCCGAATGGATCATCTCTTAAGAAAAAAAGGAGTAAAAGAAGGAGACACGGTTATTATCGCCGACTCGGAATACGAATATCATGAAGATCGTTAAGGGGGAGAAATAACATGGTTGAATCGATGATCAGATTACGGATGAGCATGCACGATGCCCATTATGCGGGAGAACTGGTAGACGGTGCAAAGATGTTGCAATTATTTGGAGATGTAGCCACTGAACTCTTGATTAAAAATGACGGTGATGAAGGATTATTTGCAGCCTATGACAATGTGGAATTTCTGGCACCTGTATATGCGGGTGACTATATCGAAGCAAAAGGCTGGATCGAAAAGGTCGGTAACACCTCAAGGAAGATGAAATTCGAGGCGTACAAAGTCATAGAGAATGCCCGTCTTGAAGACCAAGACAGTGCCTGTAATGTCCTTGAAAACCCCGTATTGGTTTGCAGAGCCAGCGGCACGTGTGTGGTTCCCAAAGATAAGCAAAGAACAGAAAACGAGGGGTGAGAGCATGTCTGATTTTAAAAAACTGATCATAACAGCTGCCATTTGCGGTGCTGAAGTGATGAAAGAGCAAGATCCCTATTTACCCACAACGCCTGAGGAATTGTCAGATGAGGCAAAGAGATGTTTTGACGC
Source organism: Thermotogaceae bacterium (assembly GCA_030445775.1). Lineage (GTDB taxonomy): Bacteria > Thermotogota > Thermotogae > MWEM01 > MWEM01 > JASUTC01. The sequence continues at coordinate 29,904 of JASUTC010000007.1, forward strand.
GGGAGCAAGGATTGTTCACCTTCACGTTCGGGATGAAAAGGGGAATCCCACACAGGATGCTGAAATCTTTAAAAAAACAGTTGCCATGATTCGAAAAAAAGCACCTGAACTCATCGTTCAAGTATCAACCGGAGGGGCAACCTGGATGAAACCGGAAGAAAGATTGCAAAGCCTTGAATCCAATCCGGACATGGCCACATTGTCAACGGGAACCTCCAACTTCGGGTCGGATATTTTCATGAACACAAAAGACATGATTCTTAAATTTGCAGAAAAAATAACGGAAAAGAATATCATGCCTGAATTTGAGTGTTTTGAAGCCGGTCATGTGAGTTTCGCCAACTGGTTGGTGAAAAAAGGCTACATTAACAGAAAGCATTATCATTACGACTTTGTCATCGGTGTTCCCGGTGCAATGGAGGCCAGTCTGGAAACGATCTGCCATATGAAAAACATGATTCCCGATGAAGCAACCTGGTGCGTAGCAGGCATCGGCAGGCATGAGTTAAACATGGCAGCTATTGCCATCGCAGCCGGAGGCCATGTCAGAGTAGGAATGGAGGATAATATATACATTTCCAAAGGGGTATTGGCAAAAAGCAACGCGGAACTGGTTGAACGAGTTGTCGCCATTGCCAAAAACTTAAACAGAGAAATCGCTACAGCGGAGGAAATAAAGGAATTATTCGGACTATCATAAAAAAACATTAAAAGGTGTGGAGACAGGTTGGAAAAAATTATTATCGTTGATTACGGTTCTCAATATACAAGACTGATTGCAAGGCGTGTCAGGGAAAATCACGTATTCTCCGAAGTGGTTTCCCCCCAATCAACACTTCCACCAGGAGAAATAAAAGGGATTATCCTTTCGGGGGGACCAGAAAGTGTATATGAAGAAAGCGCGGGAAAGATTCCCGTTTGGTTTGATCAGATTAAGGGGTCTATCCCCGTTCTCGGAGTGTGTTACGGATTCCAACTGATTATTCATCACTTAAAAGGGGTTGTGGAACATACCGGAAAATCCGAGTACGGTAGAACAAACATGCATCTCAACGGAAAAACAACCTTTTTTAACGGCTGTCCATCCTCTTTTATTACTTGGATGAGTCATGGTGACTCCGTTACCAGACTTCCACATGGGTTTGAAAAAACCGCTCAAACAGATAGCGGTATAATTTCGGCAGCAGAGAATGAACAGTTATCATTGTATGGGATTCAATTTCACCCGGAAGTCAAACACACGGAATACGGTGAGACCATTATCAGTAACTTTTTATTTGAGCAATGCGGTTGTAAAGCCTCTTGGAGTCTTGAGGATTTTGCTGAGCAAAAGATCAAGGAAATCCGAGAATATGTAGGTAACAAACAGGTGATCAGCGGATTCTCCGGCGGTGTTGATTCCTCCGTTGCATCGGTGTTGGTACACAAGGCCATTGGAGACAATTTGACAAATATCTTTGTGGACCATGGCCTTCTGAGAAAGGATGAAGAAATAGAAGTACCGGTTGTTTTTAAAAGAGCCTTGGGACTTAAATTTCGCCTCGTACATGCTAAAGATGAATTTTTCAACGAATTAGCCGGAGTGATTGATCCGGAACAGAAGCGAAAGATCATTGGAGAAAAGTTTATCCGGGTATTTGAAAGAGAGGCATCAGAAATCGGGAATGCTGATTTTTTGGTACAGGGGACCATTTATTCAGATGTGATTGAAAGTGCAGGAACAAAAACAGGGAAAACAGCGAAGATCAAATCACATCATAACGTGGGCGGTTTGCCCGAAGATATGAAAATGAGCTTGATTGAACCCCTTCGTGATCTCTTCAAGGATGAGGTCAGAAAGATTGGTGAAATATTGGGCATCCCCGACCACATTGTTCACCGACAGCCTTTTCCCGGTCCGGGTTTGGCAGTCAGATGTCTTGGAGAAATCACTGATGAAAAGATTAACATATTAAAGGAAGCAGACTATATCTTCAGAGAAGTATTACGTGAAGCCCAATGGTTGGAAAAAGCCTGGCAATCATTTGCCGTTATCCTACCTGTGAGAAGCGTAGGCGTTGTTGGTGACAGGCGTTCATACGGCTACACCGTTGCACTGAGATCGGTAGACAGTGTGGAGGCCATGACGGCGGATTGGTCGAGAATTCCCCATGAACTGTTGGATGAGGCTTCCAGAAGAATTACTAATTCAGTGAAGGAAGTTGGCAGAGTGGTTTATGACATCACTTCAAAGCCACCTGGTACGATTGAATGGGAATAGTTAAAGATGATGAGGTGTTGATTTGTTGTTAAAGTTGACGAAAATTAAAATTCCGGAAAACGTGGAAATCATTTATCTTCTGGGTCAACATGATTCACTTTTAAGAAAAGTACAAGATCTTTTCGAAGTAGAAATCAGCCTTGTGGAAAACGAACTTTGGATTAGATCAACGGAACCGGAAGACATCAGAAAAGCAGAGGATTTCTTCAAAGAAATGATAGCCGCTCTTCAAAACGGCCATTATCCGGATCAAATGGAAATAGAATACCTTTTAACAAGGAGCACAATGAACGAAAAAAAAGGCGAACAAGACAAAACATTATCGACAGTTATCAAAGAAAAAGGAACCGTTTTAAAGAAGGCGAATGTAAGGGCAAAGACTTCCGGACAGTCAAAATATCTTGAGGCAATGCGGGAGAACGATGTTGTTTTTGCCATAGGTCCTGCAGGTACCGGAAAGACATATCTTGCGGTTGCCATGGCGGTGGAAGCTTTGAAAAACAATCAGGTGAATCGCATCATATTGACTCGTCCTGCCGTTGAAGCCGGTGAAAGTTTAGGATTTTTACCGGGTACTCTGGTGGATAAGGTGGACCCCTATCTCAGACCTTTATACGATGCCATGTATGACATGCTTTCTCCTGAAAAATTTCAATATCTGCGAGATCAAAACATCATTGAGATTGCCCCGTTGGCTTACATGCGAGGGAGAACTTTAAACAACTCGTTTATTATCTTGGACGAAGCTCAAAATACAACAATCCTACAAATGAAGATGTTCCTCACAAGAACCGGGTTTTATTCAAAGGTTGTTGTAACCGGTGACATTACACAAATTGATTTAAAACAAGGGCAAAAATCAGGATTATTGCACAGCGAACAGATCCTCAAAAACATCAAGGGGATTCGTTTCACATATCTTGGTAAGCAGGACGTTGTCAGACATCCCTTGGTTAAGGAGATTATCAGTGCCTATGAGCGCTCAGAAAAAGCAGAAAGAGCAAAATAGAATATCACTGAATACAGGCTTTCAACGCATTAAAGAGACGTTTAGTATACTCTTTACTTCCCGTGCCGATCCATTTATTGTCGCCGCTTTACTGGCTCTATTATCTGTACTGTTGATCTGGCAATGGGATGTATTCCGGTTTTTTTTCATCTTTGTTTTATTAGTGCTTTTAGAACTGATTGTCAGTGAAAGCGCTTTAAAAACTGTTCGTTTTTTTCAAATTCATCAACAATACAGGCGAACCTTTTATTTTCTTTTCTTTATCACGGGATTTTTGAATATCCTGGTGGGAAAATATATTGGCTTTCAAGCCATGTCACCTTTTTTGGGTGTCTCCCTCATAACGGTTTTGCTTGGTAAGCGTGCCGGACAAATATCGGCTATCTTTTTATCCTCTTTTCTCATTTTACTTTTTCCATCACATTCGGCATTTTCCTTTTTTTTAATTATCAGCGGTTATCTGACGGCTCAACTGGTCTCAGGTGTAGACAGAAGAATTGAACTCACTTTTCACGCCTTTCTGATCACCCTTTTTAATCTGGGGGGGTACTTTTTTCTTGTGCTTTCAAATTTCGAAATCTTCTCAATGCGCTCAGTGATACTAATCGGCGTAACACCCCTTGTCTCTACGGTCCTTGTTATCGGTATGCTCCCTTATATCGAATGGATCAGCAGGATCTATTCAAACATCGGCATGCTTGAACTGGGGAATCTAAACCACTCGTTGCTGAAAGAACTGATGCAAAAGGCTCCCGGAACCTATTTTCACAGTTTTATGCTTTCAAATCTTTCGGAGTCAGCCGCTGAAAGAATAGGGGTTAATCCCATTCTTGCCAGGGTGGGGGCTTATTTTCACGATATAGGAAAAACAAAAAAACCTGATTTTTTCACCGAAAACCAAGTAGAAGACAATCCTCACAATCGCTTAAACCCCAGTATGAGTTATTTGGTTTTAACCGAACATGTAAAATTCGGAGGTGAACTGGCAAGAAAATACAGATTGCCCATTCTCTTTGAAGACCTGATTTATCAGCATCACGGAACCCGTGTTCAAAAGTTCTTTTACAACAAAGCCAAAAACAAAGATACGGAAACATCCGATGATCAATACAGATATTCCGGACCTAAACCCCAATTTAAGGAAGCGGGCATACTGATGCTTGCGGATTCCTGCGAGGCAGCTGTGAAAAGCTTGGAAAATCCATCTCCCCAAAAAGTACAGGAGCTTGTGGGAGATATTATCAACGGAATCTATTTGGAAAGACAATTGGATGATTCAGGCCTGACATTGAAAGACCTGGAGGAAATTGCGCAGGAGTTCACACATGTTATTGTCAAGGCTTATCACAAACGCATCGAATACCCGAAAGAAGCCGGTGATGGCACGGAAGAAAGCAAACCCATCATAAAAACCGAAGAAAAGGCGAAAGAGGAATAACATATGATCAACACACAAGTATCTGTCAACCTGGTGGATGAATATCAGGGTCCTTTACTGCTAACAGAAGAGACAATTAAAACGATCACAACGCTTATTCTGTCAAAAGAGCTTGATGATGGTTTTTATTCCATCTCTATCATCAACTGTACAGATGAACGTATTCAGGTATTGAATAAAAGTTATAGAAACGTGGACAAACCAACGGATGTTCTAACCTTTCCCATGGAATCCGAAGATTTGGACGAAGAACCTTTTGAACTGGGTGATATCTTTTTATCCATCGATACCATTAAAAGACAATCTGCCAAATGGGAAAATACCCCTCAACAGGAATACCTCTTCATGCTGATTCACGGTCTCCTTCATATATGCGGCTGGGAACATGAAAGACCATACAACGAAAATGAGGAAATGTTCCAAAGACAACGGTATTATTTTGATCTGATTTTGGATACCATCAATTTGACTGGATCAGCTGATAACCCTTCGATGTGATTTCCCAATACTCGATTTTTGAGTCCGTCTTGGCACAAAAACTCGAAATAGGGCAGGTATTACAAGATGAATCGCACACTTCCTTTTTTAAATATCCCATTCTTAACAAATCCAAAAAGATTTGCTCTATAAGGTTTTCCTCTATATTCAGTTGTTTGGCCATTTCCTTTTTTGACAAATAAGGACTATTTGAAATGGCTTGGATGATTTCTTTGAACATTTTGTTTACTTCCTTTTTTTTCGAAACATGGGCAACCACAAGTGTTTCCCTTACACACTTATAATCTTTTATACGGCGAATAACCGTCTTTGTTTATTTCCATTTCATAGATCTCAAATGAATGAGCTTCAATCTTTCCACAGATCATGGAATTGAAAATGGTTGCCTTTTTTCTTGACGAAACTTCAACCATCTTTGAGCCATTCATCAGGGAAGATTCTTTGGAAATCAACTGAAATTCCTGAGGTTCATCGGTGAGATTGACCACAATCAGAGTATAGTCATCGATTTTTTCTGTGTAACGTGAAAAGGCAAGGATATTGGGGTTTGAATAGTCGAGTTCTCCAAAGTTCCCCGAATTCAAGGCTTCTTTTGAATTGTAAAGATCAATCATCCGTTTATAGAAAATCAAATCTTCGTTGTTTGCATCCAAGTCTTTCCAAGGCATGGGCTGTCTGCAATGGGGATCACTTTCACTTTCCAGTCCCAACTCTTCACCGTAATAAATCAACGGGCTACCCGGTAGCGTAAATTGAAGGGCAACGGCCAATCGCCAATGCTTTGAAAAATCCCATTTGACCCTGGGGGTATCATGACTGGAAAGAACGTTCCAGCTTTTTAAAATGGCCTCAATCCCACAATCATCAATGGATTTCTTCACGATATTACTGACAAGTCTTCCGGATATTTTTCCTTCAAGGTATGATTTAATCAATTCACGAAAATAATAATTCATCACACCATCCAGCACACCATTTTTAACCCATTTTCCAGGATATGACCAAATCTCACCGATGGTATTGTGGTCGCCCAAACCCTTCAGTACACCTGTTAATTCTTGGCAGTATTCGTATCCAACATCATACGCACAGTCCAGTCTCCAATCATCGGCGCCTATTGATGTCCATTTTTGAACCACGGAGTCTTTGTGATTCCACAGCAAATCACGTAAGACTTGATTTTCCAGATTGAGTTCCGGCAAACCGATGTGTCCTCCCCACCAGGTCACTTCACCATTTCTTTTATTCAAGAAATCACTAAACTTGGGATTGGTATACCAGGGATGCTTCATCCCAATGTGATTAAAAACTCCGTCCAGTACGATTCTGATGCCTCGATTATGATAAGTGTTGATAAGCTCTTTTAAATCGTTTTCAGTACCCAAAATTGGATCAATACTGAAAAAATCAACACAATCGTATCGGTGATTGGTCACGGCCTTAAAAATGGGCGTCATGTATAAAAAGCCAATTCCCAGGTTTTTTATATAATCCGCTTTTCTTGTAATCCCCTTTAAATCACCACCATAAAAATCAAATTGATGGCCTCCGAACGGTTTTTTTTGGATGGGTATTTCCCAATCCAGCATTCCTTCTTTATAGGAAGAGGCATTGAACCTGTCGGGGAAAATCTCATAACCCACAATTCCTCTATTATTCATACCTCGTTTTCCCCTTTCTTTAAAAATTAATTGTTTAAAGACCTTATCGTTTGTTTATATTCTTGAATGATTGTTTCTAAAATTTTGTTAACCGAAAGAACTTCGTGAATATTTCCAGCTGACATCCCGGCCATAAAGGAACTGTTTTTGATATCCCCTTCCAACACTGCATTCTTCAGGGAACCCAAGATCATTTCTTCAGCTTTTTTCGGATTTTCTTCTTCCAGTCTTCTAACCTTTTTTGTAAAAGATGTTTTCAGAACCCGTACCGGATGACCCAGCTTTTCACCGGTTAAATGGGTCCCCCGTACATCTTTTTTGATAATCATATTTTTATATGAATCACTGATTGTTGACTCTGTTGAGCACAGAAATCTCGTTCCCATCTGTACTCCATCAGCTCCAAGAGCCAAGGCAGCCGCCATGCTTCTACCATCAAAAATACCTCCTGCTGCAATAAGTGGAATAGTGGTGCAATCTCTGATTGCAGGAATAAGAGCCATGGTACTCACATCTCCAACATGCCCACCGGATTCAAGTCCCTCTCCAATAACGCCATCAACCCCGGCACGTTCCAACAAAATGGCAAGGTTTGGCGATGAACATACCGAAAGAACCTTGACTCCGTTTTCTTTTAAATGTTGTATATGCCTTTCAGGATTTCCCGCCCCAAATATACAAATTGGAACTTCACTTTTAATGGCAATTTCAACCTGTTCATCAATTGAAGGAGAGAAGACAATAAAATTAACGGCAAATGGCTTATTTGTTTGTGTTTTGACTTTTTCAATGGCTTCTTTTAATTCCTTACAATTCATCGCTCCCGCACCTATTGTTCCCAAAGCACCAGCTTCAGAGACGGCAATGCACAGTTCAGGACTCCCGGCCCAAGCCATGCCCCCTTCAATGACGGGATATTGAATATTCAACAAATCACAAATGGCATTATTATCAAAAAGACTCATAAAGGCCCCTCCAAACTATTAATCGATTAAAAATATCTTACCATAAATGACTTAAAAAGTCATATAGTTGGGAATATTAACATGTTATAATCATGTATAAAATTTACAGAAACTGTTGATTAATGGAGTGAGACCTTTGAAAATTGTGCATATTGCATCCTTATCAGAAACCGTTCAAGCATTTTTGTTCCCCCTGATGGAAAAATTAATCCAAAAGGGACATGAAATAGATGTGATTACTTCAGATAGAGACTCTAAACTCAAAAACAGTCCTTTTATCAAAGAAAACAATATCGCAGTATACGATGTCCACATCCCCCATAAATTTTCACCTTGGAAGCTCTTCACCACTTATTCAACCATGTTGGAATTATTCAAAGGGTTAAAACCCGATATCATTCATACCCATAGCCCATTTGCCTCTTTAATAGCACGTAGCGCCGCTACGAATGCAAAAGTACCTTTTATCATTTCTACCAGCCACGGTTTTTATTTTACAGAACAAATGAATTGGTTTAAACGACAATTTTTCTCTTATCTTGAAAAGCGTGCGGCAAAGAAATGTACGGATTATCTCTTCACAGTAAACAGTGAAGACCGGGATTTTGCCATCAAACATCATTTTATGGATGAGGACAAGATTATCAACTTGCACAGTGTAGGTGTAGACACTAAGGTAAAGTTTAACCCCATTCGTATTCATTCAAGCATCAAAGATGCCCTTCGCGAAGAATTGAAGATTAAAGAAGGCGAGAAAGTATTTAACTATACAGGATTCTTAATTCCTGAAAAAGGTATTATCGAACTCTTACAGGGATTCACCATATTGCATCAAAAATATCCGTTTACGAAATTAATAATCGCAGGGGAACCAAGGGATAGAAAAGAGGACCAAAAATACACAGATAAAATAAGACATTTGATTAAATCAAATAATCTGGAACAAACGGTTAATTTCCTGGGATATCGAACGGATATCCCCGAACTCCTCAGTATTACAGATGTCTTCGTACTCCCCTCACATAAAGAGGGAATGTCTATCTCTTCTCTTGAAGCTATGAGTATGGGTGTCCCGGTAGTAGGGACAAATATCCGCGGTGTTAGAGAAGAAATCATAGATGGTAAAACGGGATATCTGGTTCCTTATCAAAATGTTACTGAGTTATTCAAAGCCATGGAAAAAGCCATGAATGAATTTAACGTCCCGGATGAAAGATGCCGAAAACAAGCCATTGAGAATTTTGATGAGGAAGATGTATTAAGAAAACAACTTCATATTTATCAACTATTAGAAACAAAAATTAAAGAGATGGAAGAGGGAGGCCAATCAGATGAATAAAATCGATTTAAGGAGTGACACCGTTACTCATCCTACTGAAGAAATGCTTAAAGCAGCCATATCTGCCCCATTGGGAGATGATGTTTATGGTGATGATCCAACGGTAAATAAATTGGAAGCATTAGCCGCTCAAATGTTGGGGAAAAAAGCCGCTTTGTTCGTTCCCTCCGGTACTTTTGGAAACCAATTAAGTCTTTTAACCCATACCCTAAGAGGGGATGAGGTTATATTGGGGAAACACTGCCATATTGTGGCACACGAAGCCGGAGCATCTGCAGTCATCGCCGGAGTACAATTGGCTTATTTTGATGACAGTGGCGATTATCCTGATGCGGACGAAATCGAAAGGATGATTCGGGGAGAAGATCTGCATTACCCAAGAACCGGGTTAATATGCGTTGAAAACGCCCAATCAAACGGCAAAGTTGTCTCTTTAGATAAACTTCAGGCTGTTAAACAAATGGCCGAAAGAAGAAATATTCCCGTTCATATGGACGGGGCCAGGATTTTCAATGCGGCTGTTTCACTAAAAACAGATGTAAAAGCAATCGCGGCTTGTGCAGACTCAATCATGTTTTGCCTGTCCAAAGGATTATGTGCTCCAGTTGGCTCAATGTTGGTGGGTTCGGAAGCGTTCATCAATCGTGCCAGAAAAAACCGAAAGATCATGGGCGGGGGCATGAGACAAGCGGGAATCATAGCGGCCCCCGGTATCGTTGCATTGGAAAAAATGACAAAACGGCTTGAAGAAGATCATCAAAAAGCCAAATACATGGCTCAAAAACTGGATGAAATCAAAGGTGTTCATGTATTAAAAGACCAACTGGATATCAACATGGTTTATTGTAAAATTGAAACGCATGATCCGATGAAATTGGTTTCACATCTTCAGCACAACAACATATTGGTTAACCCAGAAGATGAAGGTCTGTGGCGTTTTGTCACCCATTACTGGGTGGGGCAAAAAGAAATTGATCTGTTTATTGGAAAAGTGAGAGAATACGTGGAAATGAATTAGAAACAAGGTTTAAATTCATTGACTTTTTTCCTTAACTGCTATAATAGACAGAATAGTCTATACATGAAGGGAAGGCCTGTTTGAAAAAAAATATCAACAAGATAAAAGGTATTCTGTCTAAACCTCAAAATGTTGCTACAGGGACCATCTCTATTTTAATTTTCACGATTATTTCAAAAGCATTGGGATTTATAAGAGAAATGGTCGTGGCAGCAAACTTTGGAACCAGCTGGCGTTTGGATGCGTTGATCGTAGCTATGGATCCTGCTACAACATTAGGAGGAATTGTGACCGGTGCCATAGCGTCGATGATGGTCCCAATATACATTGGCGAGAAAAGAAAAAAAGATCCGGAAAAAATTACGGCTTATACCACTCAGATTTTGTTTATATCATCCTTGTTGCTGATAGGGTTTGGCGTTCTTTTCTCGATCTTTCCCGAATTGTTTGTTAGGATTTTTGCGCCAAAATTCAGTGGCGAAGAATTTGAATACGCCGTGAGAAAGATGCGCATTATCGGATTTCTACCTTTTATTCAGGGGTTTCATTCGTTGGCAACTTCTCTCTTAAATGCAGAGAAAAAATACATGTTGGCTTCAATGATCCAGCTTGTTTTCAATATCGTCACCATTCCCTCTATCATCATATTCGCGCCATTTTTCAGTGAAGCCAGTTATCTGTTCGCCTTTATCATCGGCACGTTGGGTGTTGATTTAGCACTACTTTACGTTCTTAGAAAAAAGATTAATTTGAAACTAATAACAGAATCGTTTCGGAATCCTGCAATAAGGGAAACCATTATTTTAGCATTGCCTTTACTATTATCAGGCAGTCTTGGAATCATTAATGGAATCGTCGATAAAGCCTTTGCTTCTTCTTTGGATTCCGGAAGTATTTCCGCTCTGCGTTATGCTCAGACGATTCGTGCCATGATCTCCTCGTTAATTATCGGAAGCCTCATGACAACTGTTTTCACAGAACTTTCCGAAACCAGTGTGAACAAAAATAAAATCGCCTTGGAAAACAGGTTGAAAAAAACCAGTAATGACTTGCTTAATTTTATGGTACCCCTGACCTTTTGGATGATCCTCATGGCAAGAAATTTGATACGCTTACTATACGAAAGAGGAGAGTTCACATCAGAATCCACAAATATGGTTACTTTGGCATTTATTGGATACAGTATGACCTTGATTATCTCACCGGTCTCAAATTTATTGATGAAGGTATTCACCTCCCACAGAAAAACAAAAATACCCCTTTTGATCACAACTATCAGTATTATTCTCAATTTTGTTTTTAATTCTCTTTTGATCAAAAGATTTGGTATTTTGGGTTTGACGCTCAGCACTTCCTTCGTTTCATTAGTCAATTTAATCGTGTTAAATATCATTCAAAAAAGGACATTCGACATCACTTTTCTTAAAAAAAGAGAAACGGTAATAATACTTTCAAGCTCTATCGCAGTATTTACAATCTTTTTTCTATTAAAAAGTCATTTAAACACCGTAATTTGGTTGATTTTGGCAAATTCCGGTTTTCTTGTGTTATTTATATATTTGAATAGAAAAATCTTGTTTAGAATCATGACAAAGATAAAAAGAAGACTGTCACACTCTTAAGAAGGAAGGGACACAAAAGTGCCCCTTCATCATTTTTTTCAGATTTATTCAGGCTGATTGCTGTAAAATTCCGGTTCTTTCCATTTCTGGTAGAACGAGCTCAACTATTAGGATCAAGGGGTGCACCCCTATACTTTTAAAATTATCACTTACCCTTGAAAAATCACTAACAAATTTTCCCCGGGTTTAAAATATCATTTGGGTCAAAGGCCCTTTTAACCCGTTTAATCAGACTGATCTGAGACTGACTTAATGCCATGGGCAAATAGGGCATTCTTTTGATCCCGATACCGTGTTCTCCGGAAAGGGTTCCTCCCAATTCCAGGACTCTTTTATAGAGTTGCTTTAAATTCGCTTCTACTTTATCATTCCAGATTTTGTCGGTCTTCTCTGCACTAAGGAATGTCACATGCATGTTCCCGTCTCCGGCATGACCAAAGTTGACGGTTTCAATGTGCTCTCTTTGAGAAAGTTCGTTGACAAATGACATCAATTGTGGGATTTTGTTGATGGGAACTACCACATCTTCCATGCAAAAATCAGGGTAAAACGCTGAAATGGCTTCGGCTATGGATTTTCTGGCTTTCCAAATCTTTTCCCGAGTGTTTCTGTTGTCGGCAACAAACACCTCTTGTGCCCCGTATTTGAAACACATCTGGCCAATCTTTTCATACTCATCGGCCACCTGTTCCCTGCCGTTTCCCTCGATCCCGATAATGAGATGTGCCGCTGAGTCCGAATAAGGTAATTCGTTGTTTAAAAATCTTTCAGCAAGTCTCAAAGAAGCGTTATCCATGAATTCTAAAGATGCGGGGATTGTATGGGCTTCGATCATTATTTTTGGTACAAACGCTATGGCTTCTTCAACTGTCTTAAAAGGAACCAGAAGATCAACAGTAAATTCCGGAAGGGGAATGAGCTTCAGAATAATCTTGGTAATAATTCCAAGTGTTCCTTCAGAGCCCACCATTAAATTGATAAAATCGTACCCGGTAACGTTTTTGACCAATTTTCCACCAAAAAAATCAACAGTACCATCAGGCAAAACGACTTCTATTCCCATCACATGATCCCCCGTGGGACCGTATTTCACGACTTTGTTTCCCCCTGCATTCTCCGCAAGATTCCCACCAATAAACGAGGCATCTGAACTGCAGGGATCTCCTGCATAAAGCAATCCTGAAGCGGCTGCCATTTTTTGAATCTCATCAGTTATTACTCCGGGTTCGACTGTTATCGTCAATGTTTCTTCATCCAATTCCACAATACGGTTCATCCGTTCCAAAGAAAGGACAATCCCGCCTTTGATGGGAACAGCTCCTCCTGAAAGACCAGTTCCGGCTCCCCTTGGGGTAACGGGTATCAGATGTTGATTGGCAAATGCCATGACCTTTGAAATCTGTTTGGTGCTTTCTGCAAAAACAACCGCTTCAGGCATATGTTTGTATTTTTCACCTTTGACTTCATCATGGGAGTATACCTCAAGCCTTTCTTCATCCGTGTTAATACAATGCGATCCCACTATGTCAGTCAATTCCTTCAATAATTGTGTTGTTAGTCTATTAAACATGGCTTTCACCTTCTTTGTCACTGACGGGTTTGGCAAGCTTTTCTTTTAATTGTTCAATCATCTTTGGTACAATATCGTACAAATCCCCACAAAAGGCATAATCGGATACTTGAAAGATAGAGGCATCCGGATCTTTATTCACTGATACGATTATCTCTGAGGTTTCCATTCCGGCAATGTGTTGAACCGCTCCTGAAATCCCGATGGCAAAGTATAATTTCGGTGAAACTACCTTACCGCTTAACCCCACCTGATGGGGATATTCCATCCACTTTGCCTCGATGGTAGGCCTGCTGGCCCCAATTCCTCCCTGGAGGATATCCGCCAGCTGTTTGAGCAAATCAAACCCTTCTTTTCGTTTGAGACCTTTTCCGCCTGAAACGATGATATCTTTGTCTTGGATATTTTCTGCGCCGGCTTCCAGGGGCTGATAATCCAATATCTCAATGGTTGTCTGTTTCATGTCATCATTCAGGTAAAAAGGCTCAACTACCCCGGAAGCACTTCTTTTTTCAGGGATTTTAAACGTTTTAGGCCTGACGGTGGCCATTTGCGGTCTGTGATGGGGTGTTTTGATGGTCGCCATGATGTTTCCACCAATTGCCGGTCTGGTTTGAAGTAATAGGTCGCTTTCTTCCTCAATATCCAGTCCGGTGCAATCTGCCGTAAGACCAGTATGAATCGTTCCCGCAACCGCGGGAAGAACCGTTCTTCCCCCTGTTGTGGCGGGAGCTAATACGATTTGTGGCTGTTCCTGAAGAATCAGCGCACTCATTACATTGGTATGAATTTCTTGGTTGAAAAGACGAAAGCATTCGTCTTGAGATACAATAACTCGATCTGCGCCGAAAGAAAAAAGGTCCTCTACTTTTTCTTCCAGTTTATTAAACAACGTTACTACCACAACTTCACTGTTCAACTTATCCGCTAATTCCCTTGCTTTTCCAGTCAATTCATAACTGACGGGGTGGATGGACCCGTTTCTGATTTCTGTGTAAACCATAACTGATGGATTCATATCAACCACTCCTATTGATTTAAAACGGATGTCTTAATCTCTTCAACCAATTCACGGATACCCTCTTCTATTTGGCTTCCGCTATATCGTTTTGTCTTTCTGGTTTTCTGAGGTGTGGTCACTTTCACCACACGGGTTGGCGACCCTTTTAGCCCCAACTCTTCAGACTTTATATCTAAATCTTGGGAAGTCATCGTGACAATGTTTGCCCTTCTTGAATTCATTTTTCCTCGAAGTGTCGGCATAGAGGGATTATTCAAAGCACTTAAAACGGTAATAAGACATGGAAATTGAATGCGTTGTTTTTCCGTACCATCCTCAACCGTTCGTGTAACCACCACATTATTCTCGTTGTGTTCAATCGCACTTACATAAGTAGCACAGGGCATGGACAGCATAGCTGCTACTTCCGGCCCAACTTGTCCTGTTTCACCGTCCGTTGCCTTTTCACCGGCAAGAACCAGATCATATTTCCCTGACTTCTTCAAAGCCTCTGCCAAGACTTTCGCCGTTGCCCAACTGTCTGCACCGGCAAACTTCCGATCTGTCAACAACACTGCTTCGTCGCCACCCAGTGCCAAAGCTTCTCTCAATGCAAACTGTGCGTTTGGTGGCCCCATGGTTAAAACAGTTATTTCACAATCATCTTTACGATGTCTTTTTATCTGTACCGCTGCTTCAATGGCATTAAGGTCCAAGGGGTTGATAATCGTCCCAGAACCTTCACGAATCATGGTCCCTGTTTCTGGATCCAGTTTCACATCATCTGTATCCGGTACTTGTTTGATCAAAACGGCTATCTTCATCATAAATCTCTCCCATCTTTTTCTTTTCCTATCTTGGCTAATTCTATCTCTATATCTTTTTTACTTTTTTTCAGGGGAATTTTTCCCTGTAAATGGCGTTTGAATTCTTGAAGAAAAAACGGACTTTCAAACATTCCACCCATATAAATGATACTTTTAACTTCATCTCCTATTCGTGATTTCATGCTTTCCAAACTGCTAATAACGGTAATGATTCCCTGAGTAATGATTTGTTGCGCCAAAGGGTATTCTCTGTCTAAAAAAACAGAAGATAAGGCCGCTGTTCCACGCCTGTATTGAGCTTCATAAAAACGATATAAGGCGTCTCGAGGTTCACATTCAAATTTTTCTCGAAAGACATCAAAGGAGAGATCATCTTCTCTTACCCCATCGAAATAAGCTAAATATTCCTGGAAAAGCCTTTTCACAAGCCAAAAACCACTTGCTTCATCTCCGAGCAGATAACCCCAACCACCTGCGCGGTAAAATTGTTCGTCCTCATCTTTCCCCACAATAACAGAACCTGTTCCGCAAATAACAAGCACGGATGCTTGTTTGGGAGAATTGGCTAAAAGAGAACCGTACGCATCATGATAAACCCGAACACATGCTGTTTCAAAAAAGACTTCTTTTACAATTTGTTTGGTTTTGATTAGTTGCTGACTTGCTCCTACACCTGCCAGGTTGATCATAATAACTTTAATATCCTGGCAATAATTGATAATTTGTTGTCTAATCATTTCCAGAGTTTCTTTTAAGTAAGCAAATCCTGTAGAAGTGGGATTTGAGTTTCTATGTAATTTGAAATGAGCCATGATCTTTTTTTCTTCGTCAATCAAAGCAGCTCTTATCGTACTGCCGCCACCATCTATACCTAAATAATAATTCATGTTATCCTTCGTTTTCAGATATCGCTTTCCGGATGAATCCCTCGTGCTTTTCCAGTAATTCTTCCGCCTTTTGAGTCTCCACATCCAAAAGTAAACTAACAATAGCTACTTTCGCCTTCCATTCGCATTTTTCAAGTGTTTTTCGAGCCTTTTTGCTTTCGACTCCGGTTATTTCACAAACCATATTTGTGGCACGAACCTTCAATTTTTCATTTAATGTGAGAACATCCACCATGTAATTCCCGTATACCTTTCCCTGTTTGATCATTGTGGCGGTACTAATCATATTTAAAACCATCTTTTGGGATGTTCCCGCCTTCAGTCTCGTTGACCCTGTTATGACTTCAGGTCCGGTCACAATCTTGATTACATGATTGGCATAAGGGGCAAGTTCCGGATTTTCCACATTGGCTATCAAGACCGTTTCTGATCGCTTTTCTGAGGCATATTGAAGTGCGCCCTTTACAAACGGCGTTCGACCACTGGCTGTAATGCCGATTAAAATATCATTGGAATTCACATTTAAGTGCTTTAATTCAATTTGTGCTTCCTCTTCGCTATCCTCAACTGCTTCAAGACTTCTATAGACCGCTTCTTTTCCGCCGGCCATGACATATGTAAATTTTTCTGGAGAAGCGTTGAAAGTGGGGACGGTTTCTACCGCATCGACAATGGCAAGCCTACCGCTTGTTCCTGCCCCAAGGTAAATGACCCTGCCACCTTTTTTATGGGCACTTATACATTTTTGAATAACACGTTCAATATCCGGAAGAGCCTCTCGAATACAAAGCGGAACCGTGGCATCCTCTTCATTCATAATCCTTAAGATTTCATCAACAGACATGGAATCAATATTAACGGTCTTAGGATTTCTCCGTTCGGTATCCAGATTTCTCAATGTCCTCACTTCCTTATTTTTATAAATGTCATAACATTATACCAGTATTTCTTGGTTTTGGCAAATCACAAACAATATTTTCTTACCTGTTCATTTGTAAAAATGATTTTTCAACATTTTTCAAAAATGATATAATAATTGAAAATCACAATAAATAACTGGAGAGGTCCTTTATGAAAAAAAATAACGACGATTTTCGATTATACGCAGATTCCGCACCTTTCGCCACATTAATATACAATGATTCACATAAATGGATTTATGCCAATAAAGAGGCTCAGGCACTCACCGGTTTTACTGAACAAGAGTTACTTACACAAAATTTCTGGGATCTTGTTGCACCAAAATATAAGTCTCTCATAAAAGAGAGAGGCTTAAAAAGGCTTAAAGGAGAATGGCCTCAAGATAAATACGAACTTCAAGTTATTCAAAAAGACGGAGATCTTAAATGGGTAGAAATCCGCATGAATCGAAT
>JASUTC010000046.1 GCA_030445775.1 Thermotogaceae bacterium
GTAAAAGATGTCAAAAGCAGTAGCGATAAAGCGACGCTTACTGTGAATTCATCTCCATACGCAGTGGGCTTTTATCACAAGATGGGCTTCAAAGACACGGACAATGAACTTGAAAAAGACGGTATCCGATTTGTACCCATGGAACTGTCTATATAAATTTTTTTTATGAGGAGATTTTTATTGACCTATACCTCCTTCCCAGTGGTTTTATGTCTCTCTGGGTCTGTTCATTGATATCACTAACATCAAACCCGTCCCCATAAAGTTGAATCAAAAATCAAAATAGGTCGGATGATTTCAAATTGGTTATGGCACATCACGTACATTTTTTCGGACGAATATTTGTAATAGAATACACTTTTTCGTTTGTTTTTTGAAGTTTATTCTCATTTATTCGTTCAAAAAAATGCGAAACCTCAGAAAAGATTCGTTGATAATGCTATCGTGAGAAGTCTTCTAACCATACCCACTCTCGCTTTGGCATGATTAACTCTCCATAGCTCATATTTTCGCGGTTTTCTAGCTGTTTCAACAATCATCTTTTTGTTCTTCAATTTCTTCTTATGGTTTGGAATTTTTCGATATAGTGCAAATTTAAGTGAATATATGATACAATATTATGTATCAGGAGGTGTTATATTGTTGAAAAATCATAGCAATCTGAGTGAAGCGATAGAAAAAATCATATCCGTTTCGGAACTTGGAAGAGGAAAAGCTTCGAAAATCATTAAGAATATTGAATTGAACAACGATTCCTATATAATCGTTAAAAACAACAAACCCAGAGCTGTGATCATGTCTGTCGATGACTACAAAGAAATGATCGAGGCACAGGAAAAATTAGAGCTGTTGTTATTGTCTGCTAAACGACTTCAAACAACAAATCAGTCAGATTATATTGACTATGATGATATTCTCAAAGAATTCAATGTAACAAATGAAGAAATAGACCAAATAAAAGATTCCGTTGAGTTGGAATAATGTGGCGAATAAAATTTTGTCCAGAAGCAAAAAATGATCTGAAAAAATTGGATCAAGCTGTAATTAAAGTTGTTCTTGCAGGGATTAAAAAAGTAAGTACCAATCCATTACCCCAACAAGAAGGTGGATTTGGTAAACCACTTGGAAACGTTGGTGATACAAATTTAACGGGGTTCTTTAAAATCAAATATAAGAGAAGTGGGATAAGAGTTGTGTATACTATCGTCCGAAAAGCAGAAATAATGAATATTCTAGTTGTATCTGTACGTGACAAAAACAAAAGCTATAAAATTGCTCAAAACCGCAAAGATCAATACGGAAAGGATTTATTTAAAGATATTTTCTGAGCTTTCCCGTTTTGAGTAACGGGTTCAAATAATTCTCCGAAAAATGATTCCTATCTTTGATACCAATTTCCTTCATCATCTCATCCCTACTTCTCGGTTCAGAACAAAAAACCAATAGCTTTTGAATTTTAACTTGCGGGGTATCGGCAGAAACATAGTTCAAGTTCAAGAAAGTCACCCTGAAATCATCTCTTGTCGAATGAAAAACCGGCTTAAAGGTTTCCTTATACCCAAATATCAAAATCAAGAGGAACGGAGGTGTTTGCAAAATCTCCCAACTCTTTATGCCTTTTACCTAAGCATACTATGCTTCAATATTTCATCACAATTTTCATTTCTGATTTCTGTCCAGACAACCTTTAATTTTTCCATACTTGTTGGGTGGAAGACCAAGACATAAAAAAATCATTTTCACTAATAATCGCATTAAATACTGGTTGTAAGAATTGGTACAAGCATTCAATCATAGTTGAAAATGGTGGTAATTCCATTTGTATAGAAGGCTGATAACGTTTCCATTGTTCTAAAAGAAACACATTATTCCTAAACTCAGAAATGGTATCAAAACTTTTGTTTTCATATGGTGTCTTTCTGTTTTGTAGAGTCTTCCAAATAGCTTCCTTCAATTTGTAACCCTCAAAATCAAATAAACTAGAGAGATAATAAATATCGAAAAAATCTTTCATTCGACTTGTTGCTTCCATCCTTTTTAGGATCGCATCAAATTTTTCTGCAATGGTACTTTCCAATGAATAGGTATATATTTCAGGTTCTTCAAAATCAGCAAGCTGTGTCTTCAGTGTACGCATAACTGAACCCGGTACAATGACATCATCTATACCTATGTCAACAGAAAAAGGTACACGTACTTGTTTGATTCGTCCGACAAATTTTAATGATATACCCAGATATTCCTTATCCAGTGTAATATTTTTAGCGTCCATAACTTTGAGCGTAATATAATCATTGGTGGAAGTGATTTGACATATTTCTTTCATGATTTTCGTGACGCTGTCGATATCGTTGTTAAGCTGCAGCATCAAGAAATCGATGTCCTGTGTGGCTCTGCTCTGGAATTCTGTGAGTGTATAAATGAACAAACCGCCTTTTAAAACGAAGTTGTTTTTGTATTGTGACTCTGATAAACGTCTTAAGAGTTCTTCCTGACAGAACAATTGCAAACACATTTGATAACTCAACCCTTTTTCTTTAGCCTTATTTTTTAAGCGTGCCAATACAGATGCTGCGATATCCTTCATAGCCAAATACCTATCATTTTTCGCACTTTATTTTTGGTACGCAGTATTTTTGCATATTCCATCAGGCGAGGAATATTTTTCTTGGGATCTTTCACATATGCTTGTATTGCTTTATTAAATATTTCCGCTTCCATTTTATTCTCATGTCGGAGGCAATCACAAATAATATGTTCCCGATTGAAAATTTTCAGTTCGATATCATCAATTATAACGCTATCAACGCCCATTTTCATCTGCTCTTTTGGTATGTAATAAGGTTTTACCATGGGGTAATCAATATTGAATCTCGATTTCGTTGAATGTTTATCTACTGCAAGATGCCAAACGGAAGGAGTACGATCTGTATATCCATAATATTGCAGCGCACTTTCCATACAAATTACTGCATCCGGAAAAAGCTTCGCAATCATTGAGGCTTCACTAAAAGCACGCTCATCCTGCCATTGATAATAACCATACTTGATTTTCTCAACATATCCATTGGTTATTAATCTCTTCAGGAATTTATCAAATATTTTATTTTCTCTTAATTCTTTTGTTCTCATGATTCCATCATGAGCATCAAATATTTTTTTTGCTGTTTTAATTTCCATTTCTTCAACCCTTTTAAATTCTAAAAAACAATGCAATTGCACAATTTTTTAATAGTCATATTTCAATTTATTATAACACCGAGTCAACTTTATCCGCAAATAATTATAATTGCGGATAAAGTTAACTCACTAAACAGAGAAAAACGATTCTTGTGGTTAGTTCTACATAAGATCCCCATTAAAAGTATTCTTATACCGCTCATCCTCATGAGAAATCTCTGAAAGTCTTTTAGAAGTTAATCTACCATACTCGGAAATAACCCTTTCAACAATTCCTTTTTCACTTTCTTCCAAATATTTTTCTGCCGTCTCATCCAGAAGAAAAATTTGAGTTACTTCATAATGATTTCCGTAAAACTCTTCTTCCTCTCTCTTTTCAATGAGTAATTTATTATTTTGCAAAAACATCATAAGAGAATCATAGTTATCGGGAACAGGACCATGTGGTAGATGTGCAAATTCGATATTTGTCAATTTTTTGCCAAAAAGTTCATAATACGCTGCTTCTACAAACCAAAGTAGTTTGAACAGTTTGGTTCTGTAAGTGTATGTCATTCCTTGCTGCTTCAAATTCTTCAATATAGCGGCAATTGTTCCCTGCAATTTGTCAAATTTAATGTCTCCGAATTCCAGAGTGATTAATTCAGTGTTTTTTTCTTCTATTAAATCTCCTTTTTCTTCTTCAATACATTTTTTGATGTTTTGTAAGAGTTTGTTGTAATCCGTCATCGAAAGATTATCCTTGTTTTGTTCCAGTATTTCAAGAAAAAAGGAAGGGTTTTCAACTTTTTTGATCAGATCACTATTTGATTTTGAAGGCAGACTGCCCACTTCGTATCGTTGAATGGTGGCTTCTCCAATTCCAATAGCTTTGGCAAAAACAACTTGAATGGCAGAATACTTTGTTCTGATTCTTTTTATATCTTCCGGTAATATCAGACCGTTTCTTTTTGCATAGATTGAATAAGCTTTTTTAAAATTCTCATTTTCAAGATAGGGTTCATAAAGCAGATGAGCACATTCTATACAAATCGCCTTTTCAGAAAGAATCTCGATTTTCTCACCTTTTACTTTGAAAGTTTCACTTTGTTTTATGGTTTTGTAATGGACCAGGTTGTCGCATTTTTCACAATATAACCGATCTCTTTTTTGTGTGATGAAGTTTTTCATTTATTATCCTTTTCCAATTCTATTTGCTGTCTCATTTTTAATAAAAATAATTTCAACAAACGATTCAACTCCAAACATCAACTATCATACCATATTATACCATCAATTGATGTTTTAAATCAAGGCTCATTTCTTGTATTTGCAACCCTAAAATTTAAACACTCTTAAACATTAGCAACAGAGGTTTTAGTCGATTCAGACACTATTTCAATGGGGAAGCGATTTGAATGATTTGAGATGGACCCAAAAAAGTGAACAAAGTAGTATTCTTGAATACGACAAAAAAAACAGGTTGTAAAAGATAATCCTCCCTATATAATAAAGCAACTCAAAACTATAAGAAGGCCATTAACATGTTAAGATATTAGAGAACACAATGGTAAAAAATGTAACCACGAGAACCGTCCCGTTGGTTTTTAACTAAGAAGGCCATTAACATGTTAAGATATTAGAGAACACAATGGTAAAAAATGTAACCACGAGAACCGTCCCGTTGGTTTGATTATTTTTACCACGTGTCAGGAATACTTTGGTTACAGCGAAGATAGCGATTTAAACTTCGCGGTTAACTATTCACTGGGTCCCCCCCTTTCACAAAAAAAGGAAAAAAGTGTTAAAATCAAAGCAATAAGGACGAAGAAGATGGCAAACATATGAAAAGACCGAGAAGAGAAGAATTAGAAAGCCTTATAAGAGAAAAACCTGAAGCCTACATCGATTTAATATTGGCCTTGTATGACAGCGGATATGATAGAATGTAAATGTGTTAGTTATTAAATTCTCTGCACTCCAAGATACCCAGCCTCTATGCCTGGATAAAGAGAAGAAAGGAATAGGAAAAGAATATGTTTGAACAGACTTTTAAGAATATTGACGACATCCTTTGGAAAGATGCTGGATGTTCCAGTGAATTGGATTATGTGGAACAGACATCCTGGATCCTTTTTCTGAAATACCTTGATGATCTTGAGGAGGACAAGGAAGCAGCTGCAATACTTTCATCAAAATCATATTCTTCTATCATAGCAGAGGAGTACAAATGGAATGTATGGGCAGTTCCCAAAACAAATGAAGGTAAACTTGACCATCATAAAACTTTGACCGGTGATGATCTCAGGGATTTTGTTGATCAGAAGCTCTTTCCCTATTTACGAAGCTTTAAAACACAAGCCGATAATCCGGATACCATTGAATATAAGATCGGTGAGATTTTCAGTGAGCTTAAAAATAAAATTCAGAGTGGCTACAATCTGCGGGAAATCATCAATCTGGTAGACGAGCTGCGGTTCAGAAGCCAGAAAGAAAAGCATGAGATGAGCCACCTGTATGAGGGCAAGATTCAGAACATGGGGAACGCCGGTCGTAATGGTGGAGAGTACTATACCCCACGACCGCTTATCAGAACTATTGTGAAGGTGGTAAAGCCGACGATTGGAGAAACCATCTATGACGGAGCGGCAGGGTCAGCGGGCTTTCTCTGTGAAGGCTTTGAGTATTTAAGAAACAAAAAGAATCTCTCTACCAGCGATATGAAAACTTTACAGAAAAAGACTTTTTACGGCAAAGAGAAAAAATCACTGGCCTATATTATCGGTACGATGAATATGATTCTTCACGGCATTGAAGCACCGAATATCATTCATACCAATACCCTTTCGGAAAACATCAGTGATATACAGGAGAAAGATCGTTTCAATGTGGTCCTGGCAAATCCACCTTTCGGAGGAAAAGAGCGTAAAGAAGTTCAGCAGAACTTCCCTATAAAAACAGGCGAGACAGCATTTCTGTTTCTCCAGCACTTCATAAAGATACTCAAAGCAGGCGGCAGGGCCGGCGTGGTTATTAAAAACACATTCCTTTCAAACACGGACAACGCCTCCATATCCCTGCGAAAGTCCTTGCTTGAAAGTTGTAACCTGCATACCGTGCTCGCCCTTCCCGGTGGTGTATTCCAGGGAGCCGGAGTGAAGACGGTGGTACTCTTTTTTGAAAAGGGTGTACCGACCAAAAAGATATGGTATTACCAGCTTGATCCCGGACGGAACCTGGGAAAAACAAATCCACTGAATGAGCAGGATCTTGCAGAGTTTGTAGAGCTGCAGAAGACACAGGCCGGCTCGGCCAATTCCTGGAGCCTTGAGATAAAGGATGTGAATAAAGAGACTTTTAATCTGTCGGTGAAAAACCCGAATAAAAAGGATGACACCGTATTGCGGGAACCGCAGGAAATTTTGGAAGAAATTGAAGAACTGGATAAAGAGAGTGCCGAAGTTTTGAAGAGGGTCCGGGAGCTGTTATGAAGTGTGGATTGTCCACGGATCGCCTGAAAGGTTTTGTCTTCAAATTTTTATCGGGGAAGGGTTCGCTTTGAGGTCGCAAAATTCGACTTCAAGTTGGGGTGGTAGAAGGACGCTTCCTTATGCATTTACCGCACAGGGTGTTGCAATGCTTTCAGCTGTTCTAAAAAGTGATACTGCAATGAAAGGAAGTGTTCAGATAATAAATACTTTTGTCGCTATGCGCCTTTTTCTGTCGTGGTTTGCTTTCAGTAAGATGGAAATATCGGCTGCTGAGATGTTGAAAGAAGCGGGGGAGCTTGTATGAAAGATGGCTGGAGTAGAAAAAAGTTGTCGGAACTTTTCACGATAAGACCACAGAAGAAACAGGCTAAAGAGAAACTGAATGACAATGATGAAATCTCTTTTGTTCCAATGAAGTGCTTAAATGTATATGATAGAAATCTCACCCTAAACCAAACACGTACTCTTAAGGATGTTTATGGCGCATATACTTACTTCGAAGATAATGATGTTTTGCTTGCGAAAATAACTCCATGTTTTGAAAATGGAAAAGTAGGTATCGCCAGAAATCTAAAAAATGGTATTGGCTTCGGCTCCAGTGAATTCATTGTATTTCGATCCGAAGGGAAAGTGATACCTGAATACCTCTATTATTACCTATCGCAAGAATCTTTTCGGCAGGAAGGAAAGGCTATGATGGCCGGAGCCGTTGGACATAAAAGAGTTTCAAAAGAATTTATAAATGAATATCAACTGCCTTTTCCTGAATCGATACAAGAACAAAAACGCATTGTCGCTATTCTCGATGAAGTCTGTACTGCCGTTGACAAGGCCAAGGCCAACGTGGAGAAGAACCTGGCCAATTCCAAGGAGCTGTTCGAGAGTTATTTGAATGTGATATTTGCCAATCCCGGAGAGGATTGGGAGAAATATGAATTAAACAAACATGTTAAATTCATAGATTATAGAGGACGTACACCTAAGAAAACAAAAAGTGGAATACGATTAATTACTGCTAAGAACATAAAAAAAGGATACATACAGCGAGAGCCAGAAGAATATATAGCAATTGACAATTATGATAGTTGGATGACACGAGGGCTTCCAGAAAAAGGAGATATACTTTTTACTACTGAAGCACCATTGGCGAATGTAGCTCAATTAGATACAAGTGAAAAAGTTGCTTTTGCACAAAGAACTATAATCTTTCAACCTGATTCAAAAGTACTTAATAAGAAATTTTTAAAATATCTTCTACTATCCAAGCCCATTCAAGATAAAATTTTTGCTGAGGGGACAGGTGCTACAGTTAAAGGTATAAAATCAAGATTATTAAAAAAAATTAAAATTACTTTTCCAGGATTACAAGAACAACTTAGTATAGTTGTTCATCTGGATAAACTATCAAATGAAACCAAACAAATAGAATCTATCTACCAAGAAAAAATAGATGCTCTGGATGAGCTAAAAAAATCTGCACTTAAGAAAGCTTTTGAGGGGGAATTATGGAAAAAATGATAATATTTGTTCTCTATGATATAATTATTTATAAAGGTAATAAAAAGGTGAAGAAATGACACCCAATGAACTTATAAAGCAGTTATTGTTATCATATAATAATTCTGACAAAGAAACATTCCTGTCTGCAGCTCGTGAGTATATAGAACGTGAAAAAAGAATGAAGCATACCCAAGTTGCAAAAGAGTTGGAAAAAGCTTTATTTAACAAGAATGGAAGTAGTTCATCGTTTTCTGAAAGAAGATTCAAAAACGAAATGCCTATTCCGCGTGATAGTGAGAAGGGGTTTCCTTTACTTGAAATAAAAAACTATGAAGAGTGTTATGAAAATCTTATTATTGATAATGAGTTAAAAGCACAACTTGATCAGATTATCAGGGAATTTAAGGACTCAGATATTCTTGCTACATATAATCTTTCATACAAGAAAAAAATACTTCTCTGCGGTAAGCCAGGCACGGGTAAAACATATACAGCCCAGATTGTAAGTGCGTTACTTAACATTCCACTTGTTCATATCCGTTTTGATTCAATTATTTCATCATACCTCGGAGAGACTGCCTTTAATCTTCGTAAAATTTTTGATTATATTGAACAAGGTACATGGATAGTATTATTTGATGAATTCGATATTATTGGCAAAAATCGTGATGATATACATGAACACGGTGAGATTAAAAGAGTTGTAAATAATTTCCTGCAAATGATGGATAATTTTAACGGTAATAGCTTGCTATTTGCTGCAACCAACCATCAGCATTTACTTGATCCTGCAATATGGCGTAGGTTTGATGATGTATTGTTTTACGATATTCCTGATGAATTCACCCGTATTAAACTATTTGAAAGGTTTTTAAAACCATTAAAAAGAGAAAAAAATATTGACTTGGGTGATATTTCTAAGCGATCTGAAGGATTATCGCCATCAGACATCAAAATGATTGCAATTGAAGCCATGAAGCTTTCAATCATTGATTCTCGAGATACCTTAACACAGAATGATCTATTGTTCGCAACAAAGAGATTTCTTAGCAGGGAGAAACTACGAAAAACAAGTAAAGGGGAGGATTAATGAACAGTTATGAACATCTTCCGTTAACCTTATTCCAAGGAGAAGTGCAAAGGCAACCCCGTAACGGTGGAGGCGGATTCGAGCGTCCTGAAGGCAGGGTAAAAAAGAATTACGCTAATGATACTATACAAAAAGCAGATAATGTGGTTTCTTCTTATAATTCTTTCAAAACCAAGTATTCAGGAATCCTAAAACCATCACTCATATTTGAAATAGAGATTAATCAGGGAGTAGATTTCAACTCTCTTGAAAAAAATATGTCATCAATGGGAATTCATATTCTTTCGTCAGCCGAAAACAAGAAAGGATATTGGGTTGTATTCAGTGATGATAAAGATTTGGAAAAGTTCAAGACAAAACTATCATCATATGGCTCTCCCAAAGGACCGAAATATGATTTTTTCAATGCCTTTGGTGAATTGCGTGATATACCAAGAGAAGAAAAGATTGGAGAAAGGCTAAATAACAAACCATTGACAGATATGCCTGAATTTATAGATATAGAATTATGGCGAATGACTGATGAACAGAGAAATCAATCTTTTATTGATGAACTAACCATTGCTTACCCTAATAGAAATGAATTCAGAATAACTGACCAGATAATTACAAAATCCTTTGTCCTACTACGAGCAAAACTATCAAGAAGTGTTTTCGATGAAATAATTGAACTTAAAGAAATTGCGAGAGCTGATCGCCCATCTATGCCAGTTTTCAACCCTTTTGAATTAAAGAACATTGATTTGACAGAAATAGAAAGAAACGCTCCAGATGAAAATGCTACGGGTGTATTAATAATTGATTCAGGAATTATCTCAAACCACCCACTTTTGGAAAAGTGTGTGGGAGGTGAAGAAAATTATCAAAATGGAGAAGTGGCTACACACGACACGGTTGGGCACGGTACGGCAGTTGCTGGTAATGCTGCGTATGGAGATATAGAAAAATGTATTGAAGAAAAGATTTTCAACCCAACTAACTGGATATTTTCTGCAAAAGTAATGTATGCAGAAGCAAATCCAATAAATGGAGAAGTCCATGCTGTTTATGATCCGGAAAAGTTGGTTGAACACCAATTAAAAGACGTTGTTGAAAGTTTTTTATCCAATTCAGATTACCATATTCGTGTTGTAAACATTTCATTAGGGAATGCGGAAGAAGTATGGCAAAAAAATTATAATCGTCAACTACCTCTGGCATCAATAATTGATGAACTTGCATATTTGTACCCGAACATTGTTTTTGTTGTCTCAACAGGCAATCAGCATCCTATAAATGAATCATCTGGTTTTACTTCTATAAACGATGTTAGAGCAAATTATCCGAAATATTTAATTGCATCTACGGATTTTGGAATAGTTAACCCGGCTACTTCTGCTCTTGCGCTTACAGTAGGATCTATCGCACAACCTGTACGGGCACAATTATTAGAAACTTTCAGTGGAGAACAAATTAAAACTTCTATCGCAAAAGAAAATCAACCATCACCATTTACTAGAACTGGTCCTGGTATAAATGATATGATTAAACCAGAGCTGGTCGAGTATGGCGGTAACCTTATTTTATACAACAACCATGACAGTTTATCTGAAGATATCGGTGGCAAAGTTTTAACATTAAACAATCAGACTACATCGAATTTGTTAAAATTTGATTATGGCACCAGTTTTTCAGCTCCAAAAATAGCTCATGTAGCTGGTCAAATAGCCAACAAATATCCACAACGAACAGCAAATTTTATTAAAAATATTTTATTTATAGGTGCAGAACATGCATTTCTACCTAATGATTATTTTTATTGTACTATTCCGAAAAGTATTGGGAAAAAAAGTTTTGAGAAAAAAATACTTGCAAAATTAAATCGAGAAGTTGATCGTAAACTAATTACTGAAAGCTTTGACGAAAAAGAAAAAGCTTACCATTTAAAGGACAACATATCACTTTCTATAAAAGATCAAATAATAGATATACTTAAAAATATTAATTATAAAACAGATTTAGCAATAAATGACCATATTAATGTCTGCGGTTTTGGCTTACCGTCATTGGAAAGAGCAATCAATTCTTTTGATAATAAGGTTGTACTATTTGACGAGGGAAAACTTCAACTCAATAAAATAAAAGTTTTCTCACTTCAACTTCCAGACATATTCTTTGATGAATCTGGAAAAAAAAGAATAATTGTCAATCTTGCATTTACACCGGAAACACGTTCAACCAGAGGAGACAGTTATCTTGGGAACAGAATGGAGTTCCATCTATTTCATACTATCAATCCTCAGGAGCTCGTAAATAAATATGGTATTGTTACCGAAGAATCGGAAGGACAAGAAATTTCAAAAGACTTAAAAAAATTTGAAATAAAACTAACCCCTGGTGTAAAAACTAGAAAACCAGGCTGCCATCAGAAAGCTTGGAGGGAGTTTAAAAGAGAACCTAGAAATCGACCTACTTCGCCACTATCACTTGTACTCGTCAACTATAATAAATGGATGACTGATGAAAACGCACAAACTGATTATTGCTTATCTGTTGTCTTTGAGCACGAGAAAGAAATTGACCTTTATAATCAAATAAGAGCAAAAATCCAAGCAAGAGCGAGGATACGGTAATGCATTCCCAAATCATCCGATGGGGCAACTTTTCGATGTAAACGACCAGCTGTTATCAAGCGCCTGAAAAACATCTTGAAAACTATGAGCTGGCTAAACAAGTGGTAAGTTCCAAATTGGAACATACCGCGGCGCCACAGAGGGGAAAACTAAGACAAAAACGGAGAGATCAGAATGAATGAAGCGGAAACCAGAGCCGAGCTGATTGATCCTCTTCTGCTTAAATGCGGCTGGGGGACGACAAGTGAATCCAAAATAAACCGTGAGTACACCATTACCCACGGTAAGATACAGACCGGCGGCGTGAGGTGCAAGCCGCTTGTTGCTGATTACATTCTTTCCTATAGAAACGTCAAGCTTGCTGTGATAGAAGCCAAGAGTGTTGAGCTTGAAGTCGGTGAAGGTGTTGCTCAGGCCAAGCTCTACGCAGAAAAGCTGAAACTGAATTTTACCTATGCAGCCAACGGTCGTGAAATCTACCAAATTAATATGAAAACCGGAGATGAAGAGCCGGTTGATACATTCCCAACCCCCGAAGAGTTATGGGGTATGGTTCATGAAGAACAGAACAAATGGCGGGATGCCTTTCACAGCATTCCATTTGAAGACAAAAGCGGTACCCAGCCGCCCCGATTTTATCAGGAAATAGCGGTGAATCGGGCACTTGATGCCATTGCAAAGGATAAAACCAGGATCTTACTTACCCTAGCCACCGGCACCGGAAAAACCTTTATCGCCTTTCAAATTGCCTGGAAGCTCTTCTATACACGATGGAATTTGAAAAAAGATGGGTCAAGACGGCCAAGGATACTCTTTCTTGCGGATAGGAATATTTTGGCCGACCAGGCCTTCAATTCCTTTAACGCATTTCCAGAAGATGCCCTTGTACGCATTGCACCGGATGCCATTCGACAAAAAGGCCGTGTCCCGACCAACGGAAGCCTCTTTTTCACCATTTTTCAGACCTTTATGAGTGGCAGGGATGAGAATGGAGACCCGGCTCCCAATTTTGGCGAATATCCCCGGGATTATTTTGATTTTATCATCATTGACGAGTGTCACCGAGGCGGGGCAAATGATGAAAGCAATTGGCGGGGAATCATGGAATATTTTTCTCCTGCTGTTCAACTTGGCTTAACTGCCACCCCGAAACGGGAGAATAACGCTGACACCTATGCCTATTTTGGCGAGCCGGTCTATATCTATTCATTAAAAGAAGGCATCAACGACGGCTTTCTTACTCCCTTCAAGGTAAAACGAGTACAGACGACCATTGATGAATACACCTATACACCGGATGACACGATAGTCGAGGGAGAGGTTGAAGAAGGCCGGGTGTACGTCGAAGAAGACTTTAATCGAATTATTCAGATAAGAGAACGGGAAGAGAAGCGGGTAAAAATATTTCTGGATGAAATAAACCAAAAAGAAAAGACACTAGTTTTCTGTGCTAATCAACAACATGCACTGGCTATAAGAGATTTGATAAACCAGCATAAGAAAAGCAATGATCCCAATTATTGTCACCGGGTTACCGCCAATGATGGAAAACTTGGCGAACAGTATCTTCGTGATTTTCAGGATAATGAAAAAAGCATTCCCACAGTATTGACGACCTCCCAGAAACTTTCCACCGGTGTTGACGCAAGAAACATCAGGAACATCGTACTTTTGAGACCGGTTAATTCCATGATTGAATTCAAGCAGATAATCGGAAGAGGGACCCGCCTGTTTGAAGGCAAGGACTATTTTACTCTGTACGATTATGTTGGTAGATACCATCACTTTCTCGATCCGGAATGGGACGGTGAGCCCCTGGAACCGGAACCGTATTCATCACCAAAACCGAAAGCCCCTTTTGAGGTAAGAGAAGACAAGGCTGATCGGGAAGAGTCCGAAGAAACAAAGCGTTCGAAAAAGCTGAAAATCAAACTGAGAGACGGAAAAGAACGTGAAATCCAGCACATGATAGCCACCTCATTCTGGAGTGCCGACGGTAAAACTATTTCAGCAGAGGAGTTTCTGCAAAACCTCTTTGGCAAACTCCCTGATTTTTTCAAGGATGAAGATGAGCTTCGAAAAACATGGTCTGTACCATCTACCCGAAAGGCATTACTCGAAAGCCTTGAGGAAGCGGGTTACGGCAAAGACGAGTTGTTTAGTTTACAGAAACTTGTAAACGCAGAAAACAGCGACATCTTTGATGTGCTTGAGTATGTCTCCTTCGCAATAAAACCCATTAGCCGAGAAGAACGGGTTGCAAAAGCCAGACCGTTTATTTTTA
>JASUTC010000047.1 GCA_030445775.1 Thermotogaceae bacterium
CGGTCGCAAGACAAAATCTCTGTTTTTGAAATCCGGGTGGGGAATTTTTAACCGTTCATCGTTAAGGATCAAATCCCCGTACAGGATAATATCCAAGTCGATGATTCTGGACCCCCATTTTTCAGTCTCTTCTCGGCCCATTTCCCCTTCAATGCTCTTGAGAACATTCAACAAGGCCAGGGGTTTATACGGGGTGAGGATGCCGATGACGGCGTTGTAAAAGTCCGGTTGTTCTTTCACGCCATAGGGTTTTGTTTGGTATATATTTGATTTTAGAACGACCTTGTTTCCCTTTTCTTCAATCTTGCCCAATGCCTGTTTCAGGTTTTCCAATTTGTCGCCCAGATTCGTTCCCATGGCGATAAAGGCACCATAACCTTTAAATGATTCCATGTCATCACCTATAGTTTGATTTCGCTGATTATGTCGTATTGTGGCTGATTGCTTGTGTCCGTTACTCTGATCCGCATCACTCGATTACCGAAAGCGATTTCGATCTCATCGTTCACCTTTAACTCATATCCCGGTTTCAAGGGGCGACCGTCTTTTTTTATTCGATCACTCTTTGCCATCTGTGCGGCAACCGTTCTCCGCTTGATGATCCGGCATTTTTTTAGAAATAAATCCAATCGCATGTCTGTCTCCTTTATAACTTTGTCTCGGGTTTCAACAAGGGCGATTCATGAATCGCCCCTACCAATTAATGTGTACGCTATGGTTAGTAATCCTATAACAGGATGATATCCGGTCTTCTGATGGTATCTCCGTTGAACTTAAACTCAAGGGCCGGCCATTTACTGGAGGGGGGAAAAGAAACGATTTCGTTAGTTCCCTTGAGAAGAACGGCGGTATCCTCTGATTTTGTACCCGTTATGGTGGGATTCCATGCGATACAGTTTCCCTCCATCATGGTGTATCTGGTGTTGGGAGTGCAAACCAGTTCCCTGGACTTATAACCCGCCAGGCCACCCTGATGATGGAGCATCCATTCATCCGGGTATCCCTCTGAAGCATAGGCTTCGTCCAGCTGGGAGAAAAGTTCGTCCATCTTTTTTCCGGGTCTGGAGAATGAAATTAACTTGGCATCGATACGGCAGTTTTTTTCATGTTGCTCTCTAAGGGTTGTGCTTTCAGTGAACATAATGGTTCGTGTGGATGAGATGACCAGTCCCCGATCCCGAACACAAAAACTGACAAAACATTGATTACCGAGTTTTGCATCTCTTGGAAGGTTATGTCTGTACAATCGGGCACTTTCTTCCCCGAAGACCAAAATGAGGATCGGATCGTAACCCAACTTGAAAAATTCCCGGAAGAATAGGGCCTGCACTTCCAATTCCGTCATTTGGGAATTCAACAAGGGCATGTTTTTGGTAAAGACTTCATCAATGACCTTTCCCAACGAACGCAGTGTTTTGAATTCGGGTTCGCACAACACATAACGATGGGCGTTAATATCAGTGGAGACATTTTTAGTCATATAACGACCGGTATCTGAAATTAAATGCTTCATCTTGACCAAATCAGATAAACGGTCGTATTCGGATTGCCACCAACGGTATTCAACTTTTTTAAACAGCTCATGAAGCGCTTCAGGGATTTCTTCGCTGAATAAACGGTTCATCTCGATGTTGTTGGTGATGAAAAAAACATCATCTTGGGTGATGAGTATGCTTGCAACACCTTCCGTGTTGTTGAGTGTGATCCGATTTCTGGCACCAAAGGTCAGATAGGCGATGTTTTCCTCCCTGGAAAGCAAAAGTCCATCCTTTTCAGTATTTTCAAGGATTTTTCTTATTTTTTCTATTCGATTCTTGATGATTTCTTTCATGGTATTTCCCCCCTGATGCTGACCCAAAGCACGTTTATGCGTGCTTTGGGATGATTGAAGTTCCTTTTATAGCGAGAAAATTAAAGTCCTGAATTCTTTTGGAGTTCTGACACGGCATCCAGTTTTTCCCAAGGGAATTCAACGTCGGTCCTGCCAAAGTGTCCATATGCTGCCGTGTTCTTATAAATAGGTCTTAACAGATCCAAGGTTTGAATAATGGAACCGGGACGGAAATCAAAGGTCTTTGAGATGACTTCCAACAATTTGTCCTCATCGATTTTGGCCGTTCCGTAAGCATCGATCATGATGGAAACGGGTTTCGCCTTTCCGATGGCGTAAGCCAGTTGAATCATGAGTTTATCCGCCAGTCCTGCCGCAACCACGTTTTTGGCAACGTATCGGGCCATATAATGGGCGGAGCGATCTACCTTTGTGGGGTCTTTTCCGCTGAATGCACCTCCCCCGTGAGGGATCCATCCGCCGTAAGTGTCCACGATGATCTTTCTGCCTGTTAATCCGGCATCACCCTGCGGGCCGCCTATGACAAATCGCCCGGTGGGATTCACCAGTATCTTCATGTCTTTGTCACGAAGTTCTTGGGGAATAATCGGGTCAATGACCTGTTCCACAACAGCCTTTCTTATTTCTTCATAAGGTACATCCTCGTGCTGTGTGGAAATTAGAACGGTGTCCACCCTTTTGGCGTTGCCCTCTTCATCGTATTCAACGGTAACTTGAGCCTTTCCATCCGGCCGGATTAAATCTGTTTTGGCTGCTTTTCGAACCATGGCCAGTTGTTTTGTCAATCGGTGAGCCAAAACGATTGGAAGGGGCATATATTCAGGCGTTTCGTTAGTGGCGTAACCGAACATCATTCCCTGGTCACCGGCGCCAACTTTTGACAGTTCGTTTTCCTCGAGTTCCTCCCCGTCTTTGATTTCTCTTGCCTTGTCTACACCCAAGGCAATATCCGGGGATTGTTCGTCAATGGACGAAAGAACGGCACACGTTTCCCCATCAAAACCGTATTTAGCTCTTGTGTAGCCGATTTCCAATATAGTATCCCTTACGATGCGTGGAATATCTATGTAAGCCTTTGTGCTGATTTCTCCCGTGACGAAAGCCATGCCGGTTGTTACCATTGTTTCTACCGCTACACGGCTTTTCTCATCCTGTTCAAGCAAGGCGTCCAGGATGGCATCGGAGATCTGGTCCGCTACTTTATCCGGATGGCCTTCTGTGACACTTTCACTACTGAATAATCTTTTTGCCATTTTCTTCCTCCCTTATTTACGAGTTGTTTTTATTCATTAATTCGTTGTATTCTTCTCTTGTTAATAATCTTCCGCCGGAAATCTCATGATCCAATTCTGCATAACTGGGTTTTAAATCAAAATGGATATTGATTCTGTTTTGACATTTTGAACCGATGATTTCCTTTTGAATCTCGTATTCTCCTGTACCTTTACCATATGTTCGATACAATTCGGAATGCTTTCTGACGATGACCCGAAACAGTTCTTTGCATTTTTCACATTCCACAAAAAAGACCAGCAAGTCTCCTTCGCTATAGATATATCGAGGTTTTTTCTCCCGTTTAAAAAAATCAAAAAGTCCCATTATTTCACCTTCTCTTTAACCAAAATTCTGCTGTTTGAACGGTTCCAAATACGTCCGTTGCTTCCACCTCAACTTTGATTTTATCATTAAATGCCTTTATTTTTCTAATTTCATTTTTCACGATCGGCTTCGTTGTCCACGGTGTGGTAAGTCGATACCAAAACGTCTGACGATTGGTCTTCTCTCCGAAAATTCTTGAAGCCTTATCCTCCATTGCCAAAGGAATACCATTCATGTTCAACGAGAGCACTTCAACACCATCCACTTTGACCTTCAATTTTTCCAAGGCAAACTTAAATTCAGATTTTGAAGAGGCGTTTTCTATCAACATATCCACCATGGGCTTATCGCCTGTAAATGGATAAACGGCTCCCTGTGCAAAAGGGTATTCCTCCGTATTGATTCTGATTCGCTTAAAGAATATCTGATACCCTAAATCGTCCAATTCCATATCGATGTAGTTGATGGGATTTAGGGTTTGAGATGATTCAAGATCGATGAGTTGGATATAGGCTGAAGGTATGGTGAAAAAACCGGAGGCACCGCTATATCCAATCGGTTGATTTTGTTCCACAAAAAACTCATCTTTGTCAAAAGTGATGGTGATGGGCGAGCCAACAAATTCAACGCTAATCGCTTCGTATAATTTAACAAAATCACCTGTTAATCGAGACAATCCCATGTATCTTGCCTGGGTATTGTCAGGGTGATTAATAAAAATCGCCGTTCCGTAGAAGGGGTGGTTTGTGATGATTCTTTCAACGTAGCCTTCTTTCATGTTGTTAATGACAATTCCCGTCTTTTCCCATGTTGAAATCCCCAAACTTAGAAGAAAATTTAATTTGTTCAAATCTTGGGATAACCTTGCTTCACCGTAGGTTGAAACCAGCTTATCGGCACCTTCAACGGGTGAGATAAAATTGGAAAATACGATGATTACAGATAAAAATAGCAACAGAAAAAGCGATCTTACTCTCAATATGCCCACCTAAACAAGAAGAGACGGGTTAGCCCCGTCTCAGTTTTATGTTTTCGATATTTGATTAAAGTGCGATTAGTGCTCAGTTATCATCACTTTTATCGTCATCATCGTTATCATCAACATTATCATTCTGTTCCGCTTTTTCTTCCTGAGCCTTTGCAGCTTCTTCCTGTTCGTTGACATAACCTTCTTTTCCTTCAATATAAGCATCTGCTATCTTTGATGTCAACAGTCGGATCGCCCTTATGGCATCATCGTTTCCGGGTATAACGTAATCGATGAGATCGGGATCGCAATTGGTGTCAACGGTTGCGATAATGGGAATATTCAAATGGTTCGCTTCTGCAACGGCTATTTCTTCCTTTTTCGGGTCAACAATCCAAATGAGATCGGGAACATCTTTCATTTCTTTTACGCCACCCAGGTTTCTTCTCAGTTTTTCCAGTCTGTGTCTGTAGATAGATTGCTGTGCCTTGGGCATTGCATCAATTTCACCGTTTGCTTCCATTTCTTCCAATTCGATGAGTCGCTTAATTCTGGCCTTGATGGTCTTGAAGTTGGTCATCATACCGCCAAGCCAGCGGTTGTTGACATAAAAGGCTCCGCAGCGTTTTGCCTCTTCTTCGATAGCCTTTCTGGCCTGTCTCTTTGTTCCTACAAATAAGATCGTAGCACCTTTTGAAGCTTCTTCTTTAACAAAGTCATAAGCGGCATCGATCATCTTTAAAGTTTTTTGCAGATCCAAGATGTGAACACCCTTTCTGTGGGTGTAAATATACTCTGACATTTTGGGATCCCAACGCATGGTCCTGTGTCCGAAATGAACACCGGACTCCAAAAGTTGTTTCATTGTAACGACTGACATGTAGCACCTCCAAATTTGGTTAATCCGCCATCCGTCTATAACCGCCCAACTTTTAGTAATAAAAGCACCAGAACGGGAACAAATTGCCCCAAGGGCAACAACGGTCAGTTTAACAACAAAAAACCGTTCGGATGTGTGAATTTTAATCCGGGGTATTATAACAAAATGCCCATTTAAAGTCAACATATTAATGAATATTTCTAATCCCAGTAGAAAGCAAGTATTCTAAGTGCCCCCGGACCAAGGGGCCTGTCTTGACCGGCTTCGGGCTCAATGCCCTTCGGTCATTGACCTTTAAGTTTTACCCGGTGGGTAAAACTTCATGCTAATTTTTAAGGAGACCGATTCGCTCATACGCAAAAGGCTAAAAACTGCAAACTCGCTACGCTCAGACAAGCAGTTTTCTTAACGCCTTTTACTAATCGCTCACGGCTCTTTTCTGAAAACCCTGCAGAGTGTCAAGCCACACCCCTTGGTCCTAAATGTTGTTTTCATTCTATTCAAAATTGAAGCTCCTATTTAAAGCGCATGTTTATGCTATAATTTTATATCAGAAGAAAACATTTTTCAGAGGTGATCAGGGTGAAGAAACTCTTTTACAATATTGATACGTTGGCAACCATGGATCAGGATGAACAAGAATTGAAAAACGCTTATATATTAGTGGAAGATAATCTTATAAAAGAAATAGGCACCGGGAAACCCGAAATAACCGGATCGGAAGCATGTGAAAGTTATGATATGTCCGGGGCCTGCTGTATTCCGGGAATGGTGAATACGCATCATCACCTGTATCAGTCCATGTTCAGAAATGTCAAAGGGGCTCAGAACCTTAAACTTTTTGACTGGTTGACCTTTTTATACGAAAGGTGGAAATATATCGGTGCAGCTGAAGTATACAACGCAGCCCTTGTGGGTATCTACGAGATGATGAAAACGGGTGTCACAACCACTTCGGATATGTTCTACCTTTATCCCAAAGGGACTCAAAGGCTTTTTGACGAAGAAGTGGAAGCCGCTGTACGTACTGGCGTACGATTTCACCCCTGTAGGGGAAGTATGTCTTTGAGTAAAAAGGACGGAGGATTGCCCCCGGATTCAGTGGTTCAAAGTGAAGAAGAAATCATGGCGGATTGTGAAAGGGTTGTGAATAAATATCACGATCCAAACCCGGGAGCCATGCTACGGATTGCCCTGGCACCGTGCAGTCCCTTTTCGGTAACTGAATCGCTGATGAGAACAACCCTTGATTTTGCCCAAAAAAACGATTTGCTCATTCATACGCATCTGGCTGAAAGCCCGGATGAGGAAGCGTTTTGCCTTGAAAGAGTGGGTTTACGACCGGTGGATTACATGGATAAACTGGGTTGGTTAAACGAGAGAGCTTGGTTTGCCCACTGTGTATGGCTTTCGGAAGAAGATATTGAAAAGTTCAAACGAACAAAGGTAGGGGTAGCCCATTGCCCCGCTTCAAATATGCGCCTGGGGTCGGGAACGGCTCCTATTGTCGAAATGTTGGAGCACCCTGAAATTCGGTTGTCATTGGCTGTGGACGGCAGTGCCAGTAACGATACCGGGAATATGATCGGCGAGGCGAGAAACGCCCTCTTTCTACAAAGGGTTTCCAAAGGGGCTGATTCAATCACTCCCAGACAGGTCTTAAAAATGGGAACCATGGGAGGAGCCAAAGTTCTTGGCATGGATGATTACATAGGAAGTTTGGAAGAGGGGAAAGTGGCGGATTTTGTGTTCTTCAGGTTGGATACGTTGGAAATGGCCGGAGGAATATCCGATCCGATTTCCGCTCTGGTTTTGTGTAATCCGGGAACGGTTTATATGTCTGTCATTAACGGAAGGATACGAATTAAGGATTATCAGGTTCTGGAAAATGAAATGGAACAAATCATCGGGGAACAGAACAGGATGCAAAAACGCATACTGGAAAGAGAAGCGTAGAGGGGGCCTTTTTGATGAATGCCATGATCAAATATCTGGGAACACCCAGAATTTATACAGAAATACTGACAGATTTACAAGAGCGTTTTCCGGGTAATAGCGGATGTTTTTTCAGGCAAAAGGAAATTTTGGACGGTCAACAGTTTTGGGTGCTTGAAGACGCACTGGATTGCAGCCCTAAAAACTATCAATATGAACAACTGGATATTGTCAAAGAAGAGCTGTCGGATTTCAATCATTATGAATTTTTTGAGGGAACCCAACTCTTTGTTAAAAAACCGGTGGATAAGGATTCATTTGAAACCATTAATAAATTACTGGAAATTCAGAGTTTATACTCTGTAAACGAGGAAAAAGAAGAAGAGATATCCAAATTGATGTACTCCATTACCGGTATGGAAACAATAATCGCCTCTTTGTTGGAACCGTTGCCGACAGATGAGTATTTGCAAATATTCTCAGATGCATTTGGAGAACTATTAGTCTCTTCCAGTGCTTTGTATCAGATGGATGAGGATTATCGGTTGGTTCATAATCACGGATTTGAAAAGCCGATTGAACAGATACAAAAATTGCCTCAAAAAGCCTTTTCACCAGTGAATACGTTCCCCGTTGATGTCATAAAAAGCGGTCTTTATGATGAAATCCAGGTATTAAAAAATAAGTATAAAACCATCTATACGATCCCCGTCCAAATTGAAGGGAAAAATCAATATATGATTCTCATTGCACGGCAGAAGGCGTACAACGAAAGGGAAAGGCTGATCATCAACAATTTAAGCCGATTACTCTCCAGTATTATCGAATATCAGAAGCTCCGTGAAACAATGCGTTTTGACAAAAAAACACTGAATCGTTCTGATTTTCGCCTTCAGTCCTTTTACAAGGGATTGAAATACCTCTTTTCTGTTCAAAACGTTGACCTATTTTGTGAAAAGTTTGCGGATATGATCCGTGAAATCTTTCAAGTAACAAATGTGAAAATGTTTGTGAGAAAGAGCTGGGGAAATCTGCTTTGGGGCTATGATATGCAAGATTATAAACATGCCTTGACCATTAAATACAATACGGTATGGGATAGGTATGATTTGACAAAAGAGATTGAACAACAGGCCATCGAAGAGGATTTTGGCAATTTGAAACCTTTCTTCAAACTGGAGTCGGAAAAAGGGAACATGCCGGATTCAGCTTATATTATCAGAAGCTTGGATGGAAATATTTTGGGGATTATCTTTTTATACGGGTTTCGATGTGAAGACATGGAATTTATTAAAATGATTACTGAGATGGCTGGGATGGCACTTGAAATCTTCATTGCACAGGGAGATTTCAACCAGATGCTTCATTCCTACGAGGAAGTCATGGAGGCCTTTCAGAGCGCAAACGTCTTGTATAAAAAAGTGAGTCAATGCAACGGAGTTGTTGATTTCTACAACACCATGAAAACCAATCTCATCAATTATTTTGGCATCAAGACCATGTACATCTCCTTTAAAAGCGGGGAAACACCCATCAATTTCCCGAAAAATCCCGAAAAGAGGGTATTACAGTATTTTGAAGAGTATTATGAGCAAGATTACGAGGATATAGGAATCAGAGAACGGGAAAACGGCTCCATCCTTTTTATCCTGCCCATTCCTGTGGTATCAAAGAAGATACTCCTGGCATTTGAAGGAGAGGATAATCCAAAACTCAACGTGTTACTCCAACTCATGCAATTGGGTTTTCAGGATAAACTGGCGGCGATATTGGAAGAGGAGTATTAGGGGCAGCCCCTAAACACTAATGATTAAAACAACAACATTTAAGACTATACGGACAGAGGGGATAATATGAATAAAAACGGGATCAATTTCAAAGCGGTTGGAAAAAGGGTAAATCGACTGGAAGGCAAGGAAAAGGTTTGTGGAACGTCCAAATATATTAAAGACCTTGAATTTGAGGATATGGTTTACGTTGCTATTGCCACAGCGAATGTTGCCCACGGGATTCTGAAATCCATCA
Organism: Thermotogaceae bacterium; assembly: GCA_030445775.1. Taxonomy (GTDB): domain Bacteria; phylum Thermotogota; class Thermotogae; order MWEM01; family MWEM01; genus JASUTC01. The sequence continues at coordinate 9,259 of JASUTC010000047.1, forward strand.
ATGTGGAAGAGGCAAAGGCATCAAAAGGAGTCGTCGATGTATTAACCTATGAAGATGTTCCGGGTAAAAACGAAATGGGTGATGTGGTGGCGGACTATCCCGCATTGTTGAAGCCGGGAGATAAAATCGCCTATGTGGGTGACTATGTAGCCTTTGTAGCGGCAGAAAGCCCGGAGCTGGCACGGCAAGCTGCCAAAAAGGTTCGCATAGATTACAAGGAGTTACCCCCCGTTTTCGATATTGACGAAGCCATGAGGGATAAGATCGTTATTCACGGGGACACAAACATCAAAACCCATTATGTGGTGAAAAAAGGCGAATACGATCCCGAAAAGATGTTTGAAAACTGTGACTTGGTCCTGGAAGGTGAATTTTTCGCAGACTATCAGGAACAGGCCTATCTGGAACCTCAAGGAGTCATTGCAATCATAGACCTGAACAACACCTTTACCGTTTACGGCTCCATGCAATGCCCTTACTATGTCCAAAACGGTGTTGCAGAGGTATTGGGTATCCCCTACTCGGATGTTCGAGTCATTCAAACGGAAACCGGAGGAGCCTTTGGTGGAAAAGAAGATGTCCCCACCTATTTTGCCGTGCCGGCGGCTTTAGTAGCCAATAAACTGAAAAGACCAGCAAAACTCTGTCTGGATCGTGAAGAGGATTTACAACTGACCAGCAAGCGTCATCCCATCAAATCCAGATACAAAGTGGGTGTCACGGATTACGGAAGAATTCGCGCCCTCAGATGTGAAGCCATTGGAGACATGGGAGGGCACGGAACCCTTTCACCCATCGTTTTATGGCGTTCTGTTGTGCATGCGGCCGGAGCTTATGATATCAAAAACGTATCCGTGGATGTCTACGGTGTTTACACCAACAAAGTGCCCTGCGGAGCTTACAGGGGATTCGGCTCTCCACAAGTATTCTTTGGGGTTGAGTCCATGATGGACCAGATCGCTCAAGAACTAAAGATCGACCGATTGCACATCCGACAGATTAACGCCTTGGAAAAGGGGAAAACCACACCGACCGGCCATTTGTTAAACGAAGATATTGGGGCTAAGGAAACCATTACAAAAATAAGAGAAAGATCTGATTGGGAACAGTTGCAAAAAGAAGTGGACGATTTCAACAAAAATCATAAATACGTGAAACGTGGATTAGGCGTTTCTCACATTCACTACGGTGTGGCATTGGGTGCCATGGGGCAGCGGCTGGATGCCAGTGGTGCCTTTGTACAAGTGTTTAAAGACGGCACCATCGGTATTCAAATCGGTGGAACCGAGATGGGTCAAGGAGCCAAAACCACCATGGCCTTGATTGCCTCCGAAATTCTGGGCCAAGACATCTCAAAAATCCGAGTCTATCAACCGGATACGGCCTTTGTTCCCGACAGCGGTCCAACAGTGGCATCACGAACCACCCTTTTCAGCGGAAATGCCGTGAAGCTGGCGTGTGAGCAACTGTTGATCAAAATGAAAACCGTTGCCGCTGGTCATTTAAACGTGCCAAAAGAGAATATCGTCGTAGGAGAGAAGTGCTTTTACGACCATGATAATCCCGACGCCTGTATCTCTTTCCACGAGGTCGCCCAAATGTCAGACACAGAAAACGAAGGTCTGTCGGCAACAGGATGGTTTAAAACCCCAAAACTCCACTGGGATGTGGAAAAAGGGTTCGGAGAGGCCTACGTCACCTATTCCTTTGCCACCAACGTGGTACTGGTGGAAGTGGATATGCTAACCGCACACGTCCAAGTTTTAAAAGTATTTGCCGGCCACGATGTGGGCCGGGCCATCAATCTGGACGGCATATACGGCCAGGTACAAGGAGGATTTGTCCAAGGGATGGGATACGCCCTCTACGAAGTTCTCAAACACGATGATAAGGGACACCTGTTAACCACCAATTTCAACACCCTGACCATTCCAACGATACAGGAAATGCCCGAATTTGAAATAGAAATCGTAGAAGCCCCATTTTCAAAGGGTCCCTTTGGCGCAAAAGGCATCGGAGAACCTTCGCTGATTCCAGCCCCAGCAGCCATCGCCAACGCCGTCTCACATGCCATTGGTAAGCGAATCACACAGATCCCCATTACCAAGGATTATTTGTTGAAAGTGATTAGTGAATCGTGAAAAAGTAGGGGAGGTTTCACTCCTTTAAACAGGAGCCTGGAAAAGACATGAAAAAAATCCTAATCGTCGAAGACGATAAAAAAATTGCCAGATTACTACAATTGGAACTGACCCACAGACATTATGAAACCCAAATCGCCGTTGACGGGATGGAAGCGTTGGATCAATTTGATGCTTTCAAACCGGATATCGTGCTTTTGGATGTGATGATTCCCGAGCTTGACGGGGTTGAAGTGGCGAAGATGATTCGCGAATCCGACAATGATACGGGAATCATCATGGTCACAGCGCTGGATCAAACACGCAATAAAATTGAGGGATTAAACTCCGGAGCCGATGACTATATTACCAAGCCGTTTGATTTTGATGAACTCAATGCAAGAATAGAAGCACTTCTGCGTAGAAAGGGGTCTGAAAAACAAACGGAGATTGATTTGGGCAACCTTCGATTATTTCCAGATTCTTATCGATTAATGGAAGATACAGAGGAAATAAGTCTATCCAAAACCGAATACGACTTGATTTTATACCTGATCAAAAACAAAAACCGGGTGATTTCTAAAGACGAGCTTTTGGAAAAGGTTTGGGGCTATGACTTTGAAGGCAATGCCAACGTGGTGGAAGTGTACATTAATTATCTGCGAAAAAAGATCAAATCGGGAAAACACTTGATTAAAACGGTCAGGGGCGTGGGATATACGGTAAATCACGATGAGGATCACGGTTAAACTGTTATGAAAATATCTACGAAAACGGGCTTGATAAACAGCGTTGCCTTTTTATGTATTTCTCTGTTTGCCGTTTTGTTCTTTCAGATTTCCACAAAAAACATCATCATCAATTCCCAAACGGAAGATATTCAAAAATCCATCGAGCATCTGTTGAGCCACGAACAGCAATCTTTCAGACAACCGGGCGGCAGGGGCAGAAACTACATGGAAAATCGGTATGTGTACCTTTCCGAGCAAATCTATTTTGCGGAACGCTCTGATAATACCCTCAATATCATACAGGATCCATTTGGGCTGGAGGATGGTTTTCAACCGGGAATATTCACCAGCGGAGGTTTGTATTTTCTGGGGATTGAAATGACATTCAACGGTAAAACGTATTTGGGAGCCGGTGATATTACTTCAGAATATTCCGCTATCGAGCGATTTCGAACCATATCCTTTCTTTTAATCGCCATCTTTATCATCATTTCAGTACTCCTTGGTATTTTCACAACCCGCTTGTCCATAAAACCCTGGAAACGTTTTCTAAAAATCATCGGGAATATCAACACGTCTCAGCTGGGAAAGCGTTTTACTGTAGAAGGGAGTGAAGACGAGATCAAGGAGATGGAGACCTCGTTGAATCAAATGCTTGAAAGACTGGAGAGAGGGTTTGAAAATCAACGTCGGTTTTCTTCAGATGCGGCTCATGAGCTTCGCACGCCCGTGACAAGTATCAAAGGGTACGCTCAGATTTTAAAATCATGGGGTCTATCCGATAAAACGGTTACAGAAGAATCCGTGGACGCCATCCTTGAAACCACCCAAGAGATGCAGGATATGATTGAAAAGTTGTTGACACTCAGTCGTTTGGAAACACAAAAACCCGAAACGGAGATTTTCTCAACCGATGAATGGATCAGTCGTTTAAAAAAAAGCCTGGCCAGAAAATACCCCTCCAGAAAAATTGTGTTTAAAGTAGAAAACTTTGTCAGACAGATACAAGCCTCCCCCACTTATTTGGATATTTTGGTTGGGGTTTTTGTGGATAATGCCCATAAATTTTCAGAGAAGGAAAAAGAGATTATTTTACATTTCAAGAAAAACCAAATTATTATTCAAGATTTTGGAGCAGGCATTAAAAGCGGAGAAAGCGAACATATATTTGAACGATTTTACAAAACAGATCCCTCTCGAACAAGAAATCAACAATCCAGCCACGGCATCGGGCTTTCCATTGCCAAGGAAATTGCACAAATATACGGCATTCACATAGATGTTGACTCGAAAGAACAGGTTGGAACAAAGATCATTCTTACGTTTGACACCAAAAGCAGCCGACTATAAAAAACTTTGCAGCAAAAGTAAAGAATTCACTCTGAAGCACTTTATTATTAAGGTCACTAAGTTATTCGCCGTTCAAAGCTTCATTAAGACTGGCAAGCAGTCTTTGCGTATCCACAGGTTTGGAAAAAATCTTGTCGAACCCGGCGTTCTTGATTTCT
>JASUTC010000048.1 GCA_030445775.1 Thermotogaceae bacterium
GAAATCCGCCAGATAATTGGTATCGGCACCTGTGACGGCACTGGTGGATTCAAATTCTTCGGTCATGTTCAAGGCTCTTAACAGGTTGCCGGTATCGGAAACCTCAAAAGTTGTAGAATTGTCTTTGGCGGAGAGGACCAGTTGTAACTCCCCACCGTCTTCTACGATGTTGGCGGAAACTTTAGCATTAAGACCAGATTCAGCGTTTATATTGTCAACAACATTTTGAAGGGTTTGAGTGCCAACAAGGTAATCAATCGAATAATCGATTCCATCAACGTTAAACTGAAGGGCACCATCACTTGTCAGTCCAAGTGAACCTGCTTGATCCAATGTAAGCGAAGAATCTGCTGTTACTCTTTCAGCCGAAGCGTACGTCTCAAAAAAGCGCATCATCTCCAGCATATTTCCTGAATCAGATATTGTGACATCACTTTCGGGATTTTTGGAGTTGATAAACAGCTTCATGGCCTCATCGTCACCGGTTTGCCCGTTGGAGCCGTAATAGATGCTGACCTTTTCAAAAAGGGTATCATAGTTTGAATCAGTGTAAAGAGCTGTGATCCATGAGTCAAAATCATTTGTTGCCGCATTATAATCAAGTGTATAATCCGTGCCATCCACTGTTACAGTTAACTGTCCATCATTTATACCAAAGGTCTGCATTTTCGCTTCAGGATCACCCAAGACAAAACCACCGGATTTGTGAGATTCGGTCATATTTAACGATTCCAGCAAGGTTCCGGAATCACTTATTTGCAGATTTACACCCGCATCCGTGCCTGAAAAAAATAACTTCAAACCATCACTGGAATTGACAGCATACACCTGTAGTTTATCGTCCAGGCTTTCAATTTGTTCAGTGATTTCTTCCAGGGTATTGCCTTCATAATAGTCAACTTCGTAAGCCGTTCCGTTCACGTTGATGGAAAGGGTTCCGGCCCCTGCTATTCCGTTGCCGGTTCCACCCAGGTTTTCCAGTCGGGTAGTGGTTTTTGCTGATACGGAGGCAGTTGAAAAATAGGATTGATTTTTGGCCAGATTGTCTACGGTTACGTCAAATGTGGTGTCTCTGACGGAGCCTGAAGTCGTGACGGTCAAGACATCCTCATTCGAGGAGGTGGCATCGTTGTGAAAGAAATTGGATTGTAATTTCCAATCGTTCACAAAAGTCCTGAATGTATCCAATCTGTCGGAAACATTTTGCAGGGCAGTTTGTCGATTTGTCAAAGACTTTTCTTCTTCCTGGAGCTTTTTTACAGGTTCTGAAGCCTTTGTCATCTCCGCATCAATCATACTGTTGATATCTAATCCGGTTGCAGCACCGGCAAAATGCATCCGATTTTGCTGAGAACCACTCAAATAAGAAAGATAATCGGTTGACATATTTTCACCTTCTTATGATGTTAAAAACTTTTTTTCAAGCCCACTTGTCAAATAAAATACCCAACATTTCGTTGAGGTTTTTGGCCAGTTCAACGATTTCCTTAGGAGGTATTTCCTTCAACACCTCACCGGTTTTGTGATCAACAATCTTGACAACCTTCATATCTGCTTCCTTATCGAATTCGATTTTTAAATCACCCATTTGAATATCTTTGAGCATTTGGATGCCCTTTTCTAATTCTTCAACGGCTTGCTCGACATTCTTGTATGACTCATTATCTTTTTCAGAAGCCTTTTCAGTCTGTCGTGCACGTGCTTGATCACGATCCGTCACATCGTTCCTATAAGCAGGCCTGACTGAATTCGTCGATTCGATTCTATCGATATTAAAACCCATAAGATCCCCTCCCTGGAATCCAATATAAGAGCTCACTTTCTATTATCGGCAAAAAGATTTATCGCTTTAACGTTCTTTAATAAACAACGCCTTTCGCTGATGAAACCCCAAACCCTTGGGAATGATGAGGTTGATTTCAAGGGGGCCTCTTTTTACATTGATCCATCCCAGCCCGGATATGGCCAGGTCCATTCCCTCGTTGATGGTTAAATGATGTTGCTGCCAATCGATATCTTCAAAAGACATGTCGGTAAAGGGTGGTTTCAACAGTTTACCGAATTGCCTTTTGTGTAAATCATCCGCCTTTTTTTGATTGGATAAATGATAGACAATGTTGTGTCCCGAAAATATTTGAAAGATTGGTTGATAACCATCTCGAGCAGTTTGTAATATATCTATCCTGCACAATCCGCCAAAGAAGATGGTTTTTCCCGGATCGGGTTTATAGGTTTTTCGGGTTAAACGGTCTGTTTTAAAGATCAAGTGCCGTTCATCCGGTTTGATGAACTGCATCATTCTCTCTTTGATTTCGATTCCGGGGGTATCTATGATGGTAGTTCCGGAATTCAAGGTTCGTTTTACCCTGCCCAGAGTTGTTCCTGAAAAGGGACTGGCGGTGGATTCACTCAGACCTTCTTTGGAGATGACCTTGTTTAACAAGGTGGATTTTCCGGCATTGGTGGCTCCCGTAAAACAACACTTTTTGACCTGGTTGATCTGTTCGGTTAATGATTTGATGCCAAAGTTGTTAACGCTGCTGACCGGTTGGATTTGTTTGGGTTTTATCCCGTATTCGTTGGCGAACCATTCCACGATTTGCTGGGCGTAAATGTGTTTGGGAATCAGGTCGAATTTATTTAAGATAATAAAAAGCTCGCCCTTTACAGCTTCTTTTATCTCTTTATTCCACGTTCCGGCTATATCCAGTAAGTCCACCACGACAAAAGTGACATCACATTCAGCGGAAATGGTTTTTAAATCCGATAGAGAATAATGAATCACCTCTGGAGTGATGTTGTCAGAATAGTGCTTGATTCGATAACATCTCTGACAAAGGGGTTCACTTCTTTCCAACATTGCGCTTTCAGGGATATAACCGATTTTATTCGGATCTGTAGACTGTAATTGAACACCGCAACCGTGACACTTCATTGATTATTGCTCCTTCTTTTCTTCACCTTTTTTCCTGCCTTCCTTTTTTCTGTCAAAGATTCTTTCCAGCTTTCTTAAAAATTTCGTGACCGGGAATTCATGATCCAAATCGATGGGGTCCACTTTAATCGTATAGGTCTTTAGCAAATTACCGGTTAGGATATCTGTAAAGAGTTGGTCTCCGATAAAAAGTGTCTCTGAATTTTTCAACGATTCTCTTTTCATGATCGCTCTTGCCTTAGTTAAAAAGGGTTTTTTAACCTTTCCGAAGGCTTTCATACCGGGTCCTACCTTTTGACTGATAAGTCTTAGACGTTCCACATGGCGTGTGTTGGACATGATGATCAGTTGATAACCCTTGTCAACCAATTCCTTCATTTTGTCAATTGAATCTTGTGGTAAGTCTTTCTCTTTCCATCGGGCCAGGGTATTGTCCATATCAAAGATGATCGTTCTATAGCCTTGTTTCCAATATTTGTCAAAATCAACATCCTGCCACTTTGTCACTCTTGCCTGTGGGCTGATGAGATAAGAAAGTCTGAAAAACCAGCCAATGGTGTAAAAATAGAGCAAATAACTCCATCGGGTCATATTATAAGCGGCCTTTCCGATAAAATCGGACACTTCTTTTGTATAATGAGAATAGGGATTAACAAGGATGGTGTACATCTTCATACGATTGCCGGCGATGATATCGGTAAAAAAAAGATCACCGGTCAACGCGGTTTCCTCGGGGTCGGAATGAAGAAATTCCAATACCTTTGAAAGTTTTTTGATTCCAGGTTTTTTCATCTGCCCGAAAACGGGAACCTTTCCGCCAAAGTAATCCAGCAAATCACCGGCACGGTTGGCCGGAGCGTTGGTGACAACACAAACTTTAAACCGTTTGTTCAGTAGTTTTTCAAACAGGGCAATCGTGTCCTTACCGACTGAAATGCTCTTCCAGGGGGCCAGGGTATTGTCGTAGTCGAACAGCAGGGTATTGATGCCCAGCCGTTTCAGTCTTTGAAAATCAATATCGTAGATTGACGGGTAATGTTCCCTGGGAGAGGGGAGACTAAGGATGTCCCGGATTCGGCTCATACCTCACCACTTCCAGGTCAATTTCATCTTTTAACAGGTTCAGCATTTCCATGACTTCGTCCATAAGATCGGCGGGAACGATGATCTTAACGGTGCCATCATCAACCCCCGCATGCCTGATGTTCATCACGTTGTCATAGGATTCTGAAAGATAACCAAGCAAATGAGCCTCTTTAAGAGGCATTTTCACATAAATATCGTATTCAAGGATTTTTTCAGAATGCGTATCCGGCTTCAACATCAAAAGATAAACCTCCGGTTATAAATTTTATTCCAATGTTCAAATCAACATCTCCCAATCGCATTTTTGTACCTGCGGAAAAAAGCCAGTCGTTTTTGTAGTCTATATTACCATAAATATTCATGGAAAAAGGATCGTTTTTGATTAATTGATAAGCTGCCCCAAGATGAAGGGATATCCCATCGTTATAGGAAATGACAGCGTTAAACAAGCCCCGGTTAAAGGTGAATTTGCCATCAATCATGGCGTGAAATGCGTCGGTTGAGAAGTTGTACCCCGTTGCCCCGCGAATGAGATAAGGGTCATTTTTCAACTGAACACCCAACCCATACGCAGTGCTGGCGAAGACATCCATCCCCATTGAAAACAGGTTGTTGGAACCCGTTGTGTACCAGTTGATGACCGGAAGGGGTGTGGTATTTAACAAAGCCAAACCAAAATCAAAGGATGGCAGGGGATCTAATTCCGTTGTGGTTCGCAAGACAAAGGTATCATCCAACAAATCCATCTGAAAGTCGAATCCGGGGAAAAAGGCGAGGGCACTCATTTCATTCACCGAAGCTTGAGCCCCAATAAAAATAGAATCGTTTTTAAAGAAAAGGTGATTGGTTCCATTGGATATCAAAGCATCCAGGAATGGATTTGAAAAACCGATGCGATATTCCTTTAAATCAACAGTTCCAAATGAGATTCTCGATTGATCGGTGGTAGTTTCTTTCAACGGATAAAACGGAACCCCGTCTTCCATCAGGTAGACACGCTCTTCCTTTAAGGTCACGATGTCTGTCTTTGGAGGGGGTGGGACGTGATAAGTCCTTACTTTTGAATTGTAGCTTATTTCAGGAATCTCCAAAGGTTTTCTGCTGATGAGATTGATTGCGATCCCGCCGGTTTTTTGATCATTTAGCTTGAACTTGACGGGTTTATGAAACAAGATTAACTGATCCTGATTAAAAAAGATTTGGTCTTCTTTCAGCTGATCAGGAGGCGGATTAAGCGCGTCGATCAATCTTATGGCTTTTGAAGGCATGTATACAATCTCCTGATGTTTTTCGGGGGGATTTAAGTTAAGAACAACAATGGAGAGAGCTGTTTTCAAATCTAAACTCTTCTTTCGCGGCTGATAAACAAAATCCGAATCATATTGAAAAATATTTGAGGGAGGATTCAGTTTAACAGTCGGTAATTCCCCTGTGATGGTAAAACTGTAATCATCGGCGAGTCCCATACTGACAAGGGTGAAAAAAACAAGAAAAAGGAAAAGATACTTAGGCATTATTCATCCTTTGGATCGTATAATGTGACTTGATTCCTTCCGTGATTTTTGGAATAATAAAGTGCTCTGTCCGCATCGGCAACAACTTCCAAATATTTTTCATAATCCTTTTCTCCGGTACATGTTACACCCAAACTGATGGTCAAGTAAAAATTAAACTGATCACATTTTTCAACGTTTTTTCTGATTCTTTCAGCTACTTCTTTCCCTTCATTAATACTTGTATCGGGTAAAATGACGACAAATTCCTCTCCACCGTAACGGCCGACCACATCGTAACCCCTGACAGAGTCTTTAATAATGGCAGCGATAGTTTTTAAGACTTCATCACCAACGTTGTGACCAAATTCATCGTTGATCCTTTTAAAATGATCCAAATCGGCCATGATAACCGACAGATTTGAATTAAACCGTTTGCTCTTGTCAAATTCTTCTTCAAGACGCCTGGTGTAAAACCATCTTGTATATAAACCTGTAAGAGGGTCGAGAATGCTTGAACGATAAGAAATAGCGTTTCTGATAGCCATGGAAATGATGGGTTCCAGGTTATCGATAAATAGTGCAAATCGATCAAATTCTTCGTTACTCATCATCAAATTGCTGTTTTCCGCGTACATCATCACCTTATAGGTTTCATCCACAAAGAATTCCGCCTTTGCCTCAAATGGTGTTCGGATAAAACCTTGCCTCTTTTTCATCATCTTCTGAATGAGCAACTGTTCTTCACTTCTCTTTGTACTGGCCAGAGACATCCAACTTTTGTAAACCACGTTGTTATCTTTCAACACGGCAATGATCATCTTTCTGATAGGCGAAAAGGACAAGATCCAACTGACAAACTCCGCCAATATTTCCTCCGGGTCTGCCGATGCTGTGATGGTTTTGGAAAAGTTAATGATTTCGTGCAGAACATCCATTTCGTTTATCTTTGCAATCAAATTGGATTCGAATTGGCTGAGAAGGTCATCCGTTAGAATAGCCTCTCTTTTTTCCGATCTCAGCGCGTTGGAGATGATGTTCACATAGTCTTCCAATGTCTTTTCACCCATGAGCAGTTCACGGTTTATCTTTTCCGCGGCAGACATCATTTTCATGTTTTTGTACATTTCAACCGCATTCCGGGCGAATTTTTTTGCCTTTCGGTATTGTCCCATTTCTCTGTAAAGATAGGCGAATGCCTCATTTGTCAACGCAATGGGTAGTTTTAAATGAGATTTGAGATAGTATTGAGTGAGGGATTCCAAATACCGCTCAAATTCCTCAGGGAAGTTTTTTGACAGTTTATCCTTAAAGGCAACGGCAATTTCTTCTTTCCACAAATGATGTGCTTCTTTGAAGTTGTTGAAATATTTTTTTATTTCATCCGGTTCTTCAGCCAATCCCAGTTTAACTACATCAGAAAAACCATACTCCTGAGCGAAAGATTGATTCAGAACTTCAGGATCAATTTTGTCACCGTTGTTCATTGAGAATAAACACATGTACTTAAAACGCATAGCCTTTTGTCTGATCTCCGGGAAATCTACCGTTTCAATCGCCTTATCCAAATCTTCCAATGCTTCTTTGTATTGTTTGTTGTAGGAATGATACAGACCCTCAATGAGATAACTTAAAGCAAGGTTGTTTCGATCGTTGTAGGTTCTGGAAATCTCACGGCTTTTTTCGATGAATATGAACATACTGGTGATATCTCCCGAATACAAATAGCTGTTAGCCAAATTGAGTGCCGGTCTTAATGAAAGTTGTGGGATCCCGTACTTTTCTGAATAGGTGATGGCCTTTTGAAGAATTGGTTTTGAATAATGGGGGCCGTTGATATCCATAATGGTTCCCAAGGATGAATAAACCAACGGTAGGAGAAACTTCATTTCCAATCTTTCGGCAGTTTCCATGTTTTCTTTGCATAAAACCGCGGATTCATCCCAATGGTTATTACGCCATTCAATTTTAGCCAAGAGATTTTTGTACAGGATATTCAGATATTCATATCGATCAAATTTTCTCCCTTTGTTGAAAACCATCTTGATTTCATCAGAGGCGTACCCTATTTTTCCCGATTCATATAGACCATAAACGTAGGACAAGTTATTGGTATAATCACTGAATGTTTTTAGGGGATTACCATCGGGATAGATACGATGATATTCCTCTTCGACTTTGTCGAACTCACATTTTAATACCAGGTTATATAAATACAGGTATTTCAGACGTCGTGATCGTTTAAAGCGTTCTGTGATTTCTTCATAGAGAGTCTCACCTTTGAGAACTTTTAACAATGACGGGAGCATCAGCATCTCATCTGTGATTTCATCTTTTTCAAGGAGATCATAGGCGTTGTTAAAATACTGTTCAACAATAGCCCAACTCATGTTGCTGGTGAAATTGGCACAGCCGGCCCGTAAATACATGGCTGCAGCGGCCCTTCTTTTTCCGATTTGCCTGTAATGCCAGGCCTTCCTGGAATAATCGGGAGATACTTTGCAAAAACAGGTATGGATTTTTTTCTTTTTTTCTTCTTCCAGGTTTTGATAAGCCTTTTCCCATATGTCGTGAAAGGCGAATCGATATCGTTCTCCCTCTTTGAAGAGTAATCCGGCTCGTTGTAGTCGGATTAAGGAAGCTTCTGCTTGTTTTACGTTTAAGTTGATATTCTTACAAAGTGTTTTGAATTCTTCTTTGGTGAAGTTCTCGGATAATCCCGCAAAATCGGAAAGAATCTCTTTGTCAAGGGGTTTTATTTGTTGAAACAGTTTTTCCACATAATCTTCCATTCCTTTGATATTATGGATGTTTCCCTCTAAAACCCACTTTCCATCTTTAATGGTCAGTTTTTCGGTGGAGTTGAGCAACATGAGGAAATTGTAAATAAGTCCTGGAAAGCCGTTGGTCAGATTGTAAATCCAGCTCACCTGAGGTTCATAATTGTTGATGAAAGGCTTACCCAAAAGTATTTCCAGAAATTTTGTGGTCTGCTCTTTGTTAAAGGGTTGTAAGCTGTATTTTTTTGTAAAGCTGAATTTGCCTTCCTTTTGAGTGGAAGCGGCTATAATTACCACTTTTGAGGGAATAATCATGGATTGTACATAATCTAACAATTTTCGATACCCGTCATCAATTTGTTCGAAATCATCCACGAGTATGGCAATTTGATCCATGATTCCAATAAGCTTACCCACAATACGCGCTACACGATCCAGATTGTAATGATCCTGAAGCTCCCAAAGATAATGAAAATCTTCCATATTCACCCCTGCAAATTCGGGGTTCTCGGTAATTTGAAGAAGCTCCTGACAAAAATGCTTTGTATCGCCTGCTTTTAGCGTCTTCCAGCCGTTGTTGATCAAATCAGTCTGAATGAGGTTTAGAAAAGTGGTTTTCCCCACTCTCGAACCGCCGTAAATAAGGTAGGATCCTGTTTCTTCACTTTGAAGGTCCTCGAAATAAGCACTGAATTCCCTTAAGTCTTTATCCCTTTCCACGATATGAGAGGAAACCAACTCCCGTTTCACCAAGCCATCCAAAGATTGATGAGTTCTGGTAATTTGAATCTTGTCTGTAAACAGCCTCCCGAAATGCGAGGGTCTAACCTTCGGATCTTCATCGGTCATCTGGGACAATTCGCGGTTGAATTTATCCCTGAATTCATCCGGTAACAGATTTTGCAATATCTTTCCCAGAACATAGGTATCCGAAGCGGAGTCAGGCCTTTTACCATCCAATATTTCCGGTGCAACGAATACACTTTCCCGGTTTAAAACGAATTTTAACGCTTCTTTGTTAAAGTTAACCCAAAGGGGTGGGAGAATACGCAGTCGATCGGAGACCAGCAAATGAGGGAAACCCCATATCCCAAAACCTTCACCGGTGACATGATGCAGCAGTTCCATGGAATCGATGAGTTGCATGGCGATTTCTATCTTTTGCCCATCCTCTAAGGGTAATAAATCTATACTTTCTTCGCCTTGATAGGGGAAGAGAAAGAGGGGTTCAGCGGAATTGAAATCCATAAAATCCGGTAGGATAAATCGATTCTGGAATTGATACAACATCTTTATCCTTGAGTTGATACGATCCTGGAACGATCCGCAAACAAAGCTCCTCAATTGTTTGGAGCGCTTGTAGACACCTCCGGTTTCTACCAGGTATTCGTCTCCCTCAAAATTAGTTCTAAGAAGTTTTATGATCTGCATCCTCTTACCCCCAAAAGTTAACGTTTAATTTATTCCTTTTCCAATATCTCCATCAATTGATATTCGATGACACGGTTCATATCAAAGGCATCCAACCCCAGATAATAATCAATGGTATCGGTGATGGCTTGCAATGGAACAAGACCGACGATCTCCGAGCCGATGACACCCACACCGTAACGTTTTGCCTCCACCTTTATCATTTCAAAAACCCTGTAAATACTGGTCTTTTTGAAATTTGTCAGATTCATGGAAACTTGTACGATACCCTTTTCCTTTAATTCCACACCCATTGCCTTAACATATCGGAATCCTCCGCTTTTATGCCGGACCATCTTGGCAATATCGTTGGCGATATCCAGGTTGTCCGTTGCCAGGTTGACGTTGTATGCAATCAAAAATTCTCTGACCCCCACCGCTACAACACCGGCACTGGGATGTATGGCATCGGTTGGACCGAAATCGGGTTTCCACTTTTCGTTCTGGATCTTTTCGCTGAACCCTTCGAATTGGCCTTTTCTGATGGTCGCCAAGTTTTTTCTTTCCGTTCTCGTAGCGGATTTCTCGTAAAGATATACGGGTATCTTCAGCTCTTCTCCGATTTTTTGTGCAAGTTGTTTTGAAAAATCAATACATTCCGTGTAATCGATATTTTTCAAAGGAATCAAAGGAATCACGTCCGTGGCTCCCATTCGAGGGTGTTCGCCTCGGTGATTTCTGAGATCGATCGAATTAGCAGCGGTCTTTGTCATATCGTACAACGCTTCGATCACTTGGGAAGGTTCCCCCACCATGGTGACCACTGATCGGTTGTGGTCTTTGTCCATAGACCAATTGACAATCCAAACCCTGTCATATTTTTCAGCGCATTTGACTATCTTTTCAAGCACTTCTACATTTTTTCCCTCACTAAAATTTGGTACAGATTCCACCCATTTCATATCTTGACCTCCTGAATTAGAATTCTGTTGTAACCTCTACATCCACCTTTAGCGGTACTTTAAGTGAATAGGCATTTTCCATTTCCTGAATCAGCATCTTTTTCATTTCATTGACTTCTTCCTCCGGACACTCCAAAACGATTTCATCGTGTATCTGCATAATCATCATGCACCGGGATGCCTTTTTCTTTATTTTTTCCTGAACATTGATCATTGCTACCTTCATTATATCAGCTGCCGTACCCTGAACGGGAGAATTAATGGCCATCCGGATCGCTTCCTGCTGCAGGCGCCTGTTTGACGCGTCGATATATTTAATCTTTCTCAATCGGTTAAAAACCGTTCGTACCTCTTTATTCCTTTTTGCCTTTTTTTCCACTTCATTCATATAATCTTTTACCTTGGGATACGTCTTAAAATATTCCTCAATAAACTTTTCGGCTTCCTTAACGGATATACCGATTCGCGATGATAAACCGTAAGCGGAAATACCGTAAATGATAGAAAAATTGATCATTTTTCCAATACCCCTCTGCTCTTTTGTGACTTGGTCCATCTCAACGGAAAATATCTTGGAAGCTGTAAAGGAGTGAACATCTAAATTATCCTTAAAGGCCTTGATCAGGTTGTCATCTGAAGAGATATGTGCCATGAGTCTCAATTCGATCTGTGAATAGTCCGCACTGATGAGTTTCCAACCCTCCTGTTGAGGTCGAATGGCATTTCGGATCTCCCGGCCTTCTTCTTCTTTAATGGGAAGATTTTGAAGATTAGGATCGCTACTGCTTAATCTGCCGGTTGCCGTACCGATTTGATTGAACGAGGAATGAACCCGCCCCGTTTTTTTGGAAATATACTGTGGAATGGCATCGATATACGTGGATTTCAATTTGGAATATTTTCGATATTCCAACATCAGCTTGGCGATTTCGTAATCCCCCGCCAGTTTTTCAAGGACTTCACGCCCCGTTTTATAATTCTTGCTTTTGGATGTTTTTCCCTGAGCGGGAAGCCCCAATTTATCAAAGAGTATTTCACCCAATTGTATGGGAGAATTCAGGTTAAATTCCGTACCGGCACACTCATAAATTTTGTTTTTGATGTCTTTGATCAATTTTTCGGTCTTTTTTGAGAGTGTTTTCAAATAGTCTCGATCGAAATAAACACCGTTGTCCTCCATATGAATGAGAACCTTTAAAAGTGGCATTTCCACCTTTTGGAACAATTCTGTCAGGCCTTCTTTTTCCAGCCTTTTTTCAAACAATTTGTAAAGACGGTAAGTGAAATCGGCGTCTTCTCCAGAATACAAGGTGGCATCTTCCACACTCACTTGTGAGAAATCTGAAGCATCGGTAGATTGTGAAATCACCTCATCGTAAGAAATCATCTTGTGGGAAAACTCTTCCATGGCCAATAAATCCAATCCGTGTTTTCCCTTATCCGGATTTAACAGATAAGAGGCAATCATAGTATCAAAATAGTTTTTAGGTATTGAAAAACCATGATTCATCAGGATGGCAAAATCGTATTTTAAATTGTGCCCAATGACAAGAGCATCTTCAGTTGTGTCTAAAATATCCGTTAGTCTTTTCATATCCAGGTTTTTGGATTGATCACCTTTGTTTTTATGCCCCAAGGGCAGATAATAGGTATCGGATTCTCCCCATGAGAAGGAAACACCTACCAGTTCAGCTTCACGCACATTTAAGGATGTAGTTTCCGTGTCAAAGGCGAATTGCTTTTGTTTTTTCAGTGTTTCCAGCCAATGCTGAAATTCGTCTTTTGTAATGGTTCTGTAAGAAGGGGGTTTTTCTTTCCTTTTATCAGGGGATTTCTCTTCAAACAAAAGGCCCTGTGTGTTGGATTTGTCAGCCCATTCGGATAACAACGAATCAAACTGGAATTTGTTGAAAAGCTGTGTCATCTCACTTAAATTGATTCCTGAATAACTGTATTTTTCGGGATTGGCAAAATCATCCTCAAGGGTGACATCATCCTTTAGTTGAACGAGTTTTTTACTTAAAAACCCTTCTTGTTTGGATGCTTCCAAACGCTTTTTGTTTGCCTTCGTGACCTTATCCAAATTGTTGTAAATATCTTCCAAAGACCCGAATTTTGAGATCAGGTCTTTTGCCCTTTTGTCACCAATTCCTCTAATGCCGGGAATGTTATCGGAAGAATCACCCATCAGAGACAGGTAATCGATCATCTGTGATGGCTCAAACCCATATTTTTCATAAAAGGCTTCTCTGTCGTATTCCTTAAGTTGTGTTACACCCTTTTCAGCCCGCAAGATTCTGACATTGTCTGAAATCAACTGAAAGAGGTCTTTGTCACTGGTGACAATTTCAAACAAATCCGAATCGTTTTGAAAGGCCTTGGTAAATGTTGCAATCAGGTCATCCGCTTCATAATTCTCAACAGAGAGAACGTTGATGCCAAAGGATTTGACCAATTTCTCCACAAATGTCATTTGAAATCTCAGTTCTTCAGGCATCTCTGAACGGTTTGCCTTGTAATCGGGATACATTTCCGTACGGAAGGTCTTTCTGGCTTTGTCCATAAAAAAGACAATCCGGTCATCTTTCTCTACCTTTTCC
>JASUTC010000001.1 GCA_030445775.1 Thermotogaceae bacterium
CTGGAAATATATGCCAATTCATTCTCTCAAGATCCTGATTTTTATAGGTTCTGGAGAATTATGACCGCCTATAAAAATTCCATGAAAAAGGGTACTTCAATTGTCATGGGTAAAGATATGGAATATTTGAATGAATTTTACGGAGGAACTGCCTCATTAGACATAGCGGAGATAAAAGAAGGGGAATAACCTTTTTTTCAATCGGCGAAGAAGTCGAAACTGAAATAGCCATCAGAAGATCCAGATTTATCGGTTCGGCAAAAATGGTCCAAACCTCTGAAGAGGCAAGGGCCTTTATTGCCGAACGTTCTTCATTAAATTCAAGAGCGAATCACAATTGTTGGGGTTACAAGATTAGTAAGGAATTTAACCACAATACAGTAGAAGTCTTTTCCTCTGATGATGGGGAACCTTCAGGAACAGCAGGTAAACCAATTATTGGTGCTATCGAAAAAAATGAAATTACAAACATTGTAATTGTCGTTTCAAGGTATTATGGAGGACATAAGCTTGGAATTCGTGGATTAATTGATGCTTATTCGCAATCTGCTCTTTTAACAATAAAATCATCAGGACTATACGCTTACAGCTTGTTTGAGAATGTTGATATAACTTGTGGTTACAGCGAATGGCCAAGAATTCAATATGAAATCCAGAAATTAGACATAAAATATAAAAATTCTGAGATTGATTTTACAGAAAAAGCGAGTCTTTCTTTGATGGTTGAGTCAAACAAGATAGATCAATTTACAGGTATTTTAGAAACTTACAAAGCAAACCGTTTAGAGCTGGATTACAAATTAACTGGAAATAGCACATTTCATATCACCAAAAAACTTAAAAACTAAGGTGTTATCATGCAAATATGGCAAAGTCTTATTTTATTCAGTTCCCTTTTAATATCAAACCTGGTTATCTACAAAAAGATTATTTCGTTTGAAAGCAGTAAAAAAATACTCTCATCAATAGTCTTTGCCGCTTTTCTGTTTCCACTACTATACGGTGGTTTTTATTTCCTTTCAAGTTCCACTTCTGAAAACTTTAAAGTCATTGCTTATGGTGTTTTCTTTATTAACAACGCTTGGTTTTTGATCTTTTTGAGAAACTCAATTATTGGCTATAATCAAAAATTAAATATTGGCAAATATTTTTTATGGACCATTATTAGTCTACTTATTCCTATTTCATTGATTTTGTTCTATAACCCCGTAGAGGAATTTACCGAAATTATCTTTAATTCCGCTTATTTAATTGGCATTTTTCCCATGACCATCTTCGTTTCTATTTTATTGGGAATATCTGTCAATTCCCTTTTCTGGGGTGTATTTGCATCCGTTGCCTTTTTCTCTTTAGATTTTGCCATTCGGACAGGACTTATCATGGTTATTCCAGTTGATTATCAGATTGTCATTTCAGAATTATTCAGAGCAGGGTTTATCACTTTATTTTCATTGGTAAGTTTGTTTGGCACACAAATCAAAAGGGAAAGTCCGTCTGAGATCATCAAAGGTACAAAGAAACTGAATAATTTGCTGTTTATGCTGCTGACTGTTTTTCCGGTAATGATCTTTTACACGGCGTTTTGGCAAGTTAACATTAATCATAAAAAATTACAGGAAAATGAGATCAATGTTTCTCAAGAAATCTTTATGCTTTCAATCGAGAAATTGAGTGATTATTCAAATAAATATACCCGGATTATCAATGATTTGTTAAACTCACCTTCAATAGCTTCTGCTCAGTGGAAAATTGAATCCTATAAATTTTCAAACCCTGAGATTCACTCCGGACAAATCATTACTTATAAAACTTCACCTTTTGAAGGTCCTAATGTATTAACAAACAACGGAATGATTGAATTCACTTCAGATAGCCAAAAAGGATGGGCTATTAAATTGATTGTTGATGGTAAAAAGATTTACGAAGAATTACCTCTTAAAGTTGAGCATCAATTCTACTTGTTTGATGATCAAACTCCCGTTCTTTCACCACCAAATCAACAATTACAAAGAAGTGATCTGGTCTTTTCAAATAAATACCAATATGCCTTTGAGTCACAAAAAAAGCTGTTCGACAAAAACATGGAAATTATTATGATTTTTCAAACACCTCCACCGGAATTAAGTGGTTTTACCATCTATTTTCTGTTTTTCTCCGTTCTAATTCTTGTTCTTATTTGGGCATTCTATGGTTATTATATGAATAATTGGGAAAAAAACGCGAAACAATATTTAGACGAAGTTAAACAAGAAAGCTTGGATTATAGAAAAAAATTGGAATCGTTAAAAAACTCCATGTCTTTTATGAGCAAAGATATGTCAAAAAAAGACCTTACTGCCGAAGAAATTTATAAAAGATACGCCTATTCTTTTGATTTTCTTAACTCGACTAATTTTCAACAGAAAAGCGATATTGCCTTGAGTTTTTTCTATAAAGGCTTAAAAAGCAGAATAAAAAATTTTGAAGAAGTTTATTTGATCCAAAAGACATTATCTGAAAATACAATCTTTGCAAGTTCTGACGGATCCAAAAAAGGTGAAAAGGTACAAATTGACAAAAAGCCTGCCAGTAACCAGTTTTTCATCAATACCAACACTGTATCTTTACAATGTGTTGGACAAGAAGACAGTGAATTTTTACTTTGTATTCAAAAAAGTGATCTATCACAAAATTTGTTAAAAGAACAAGAATTTACTGAAGAATTGTTGGAGATTAGCAAGTTCTACATTAGGCAGCATACGTTATTGACAAAAAATGAGAGTATATTCGAAAAAACATTTACTCTTTTAAAAATGTTTGAAAAAGTAAAGCCTTATAAGTATATGTCTCATGAATGGTACCGCATGTTATTAGAGGAAATGAAAAACGTTTTAAATCACCCCGTTTTTTTGGCATTTTACGAATATCTTGAAAATGAAGTCCAGTTTAGGTATCTCAAGAAAGGCTCGCTTATTTCGAATGTTGTTAAAGTAGAAGAAGCAAATGCTTATTTAGAACAACTAAATAGAGATTCTTCAGTCTTTGAACACATTGCCCCTGAAAAATCGATTTCTGGGTTTTCCAGATCGTACGGAACTATTCCTTTTCATGTCAAAGGAGAAAAAACTGGGTTGTATTTTGAATATTCCGATTATCGCGTTACTTCTCAAAGAGAAATCGAATTGTATTTCTTTATTGCAAAAACTCTCTCAGAAAGAGGTGATGAGTATTAACTTCTCCAAATGTCTGTTAATAATCATTACTGGTTTCTTTTTTTTATCAGGTGCATTTGCGGTCAAAACGTATGATTTGAATCTATTGGGCTTCTCTGAAAAACATTTTTACAAATTGAATGAATTAATAAATGAAACATTTGATAGTATAAACACAAAAGTTTATGAATACGATTCTATCAATGAGTTCACCCAAACCACAGGAGCTCCATTTTTCATTTGTGCATTTTCCAATAAACAGGGGATCCATATCCAAAGTAAATATTTACTGGGTGATCGATTTAAAATGGCATTGACCCACGAATTAGTTCACTATACGATTAGAATGCAATTTCCTGTACCATTATGGTTCGAAGAAGGATTAGTTTGTTTAGTCACAGAAGAATTTTCTGGTGTTACTGATATAATAGCCATGAAAAATGTGGAAGAGTATGATATACGAAATGCTGAAAATAATTGGGAACTTGTGTCTTATTGTCTTGGATGTATAAAAAAGGTTCGAGGCCTTCTTAGTTTAGACTCGACAAAACAGGCAATTCCATAGGAGGTAAAAAATGGTTTATCCGGTTCAACGCGGACATTCATATCACAAAAGAACAAAAAAGAAAAAACGTTCAAAATTACCTTTTATCATTACTATCATCGTTATCATCATAATCGCATCATGTGGCTTTGTGTTTTTTCTTCATAACAGTTTGCTTAATTCAAAAGAAATGACTGATGATAGAGTAGATTATGTTTTTTATATGAGAGGATTAGAGAAGATATTTTTCATTAGGACTGATCGAAAACAAAAAATAAATTATTTGATAGATATACCAAAAATTAGTTATGAACCTATTATGGCGATCTCAATGGATCAACCCAGCCCCAGAGAGATATCAAGATCAGTTGAAAAACTATTTGGAGCGCCAAATTCTACATATTATTCCTCCATCGATGAAAATTCGTATCAAACCATAAAAGATCTTTCGGTCAAAGAGAATGAGCCAGAATATACTCAATTAACAATCAGCCAATTCGTGGAAATGGTAGAGAGCATCCATTTAGATTGGTATGAATTTCTCCTTTTTAACAAAACAAAAAAATGGATCAACGCTCAGAATGAACACAATTACACAAAAAACAGTGCCTATCGATTGATTAATAATATATCTAAATATGCCAATAAAGCCGTACCTATGACATTTATGACAAAAGCCCCTGTGGAAATAACCGTCAAAGATAATCAAGGAAATCAAAAGAAATACCAAAGGCTTTATATTGATGACAAGAGTTTAGATACCATTATGGAGTTTATGAAAAAATGAAACAAGTGATTCAATTTGTTTTGATAATTAGCGGAATCTTTTCGGCCTTTTTGTTTATTACCATATTCCCAAGACCTTTCATCGAAATTTTCCCAGATCAAATGGCCAATCCATTTGAATCAGAAACGGTTTTTTTTCTCATTCTCGGTGTTGATGATGCGGGAGAAGCCGGATCAGATCGAACCGATGCAATCATCCTGGTAGGAATGAATAACAAGACTGCTTCTTTTGAAATTCTTTCAATACCCCGAGATCTTATTATCACCGATCCGAAAGATAAAACACAACAAACTAAGATCAATTCAGTTTACAAAAATGAAGGACTAACTACAATTATAGACGTTATCGAAAACCATCTAAAACTGGATATTGAAAAATATGCTATTATTGACTATTCGCTTTTTAAATATTTGGGAGATCTTGTAGGGCCGGTAGAAATAATGGTGGAATACCCCATGCATTATGAAGACAAACAGCAGGGCTTAAGTATACATTTTGAGCAGGGTATTCATCAAATGTATGGCCAGGAATTATTGAACTACATTCGATTCAGAGATGACAGTAAAGGTGATTTAGGGCGAATTGAAAGACAGAAGACGGCTATAAAAAAGACATTAATGCGATTTAAAGATAACTTGTCTATTGAATTTATTGAACAGGAATTCAGAAAATTACTGGAACAAATGAATACCAACCTAACCACACAAGATATTCTATACACAATGCTCAATTTAAGTGATATTGATGATGTTACCTTTTTCTCGTATCCCTACAAAATTGCTTATGATGGTTCTATCTCTGCTGATGAAAGCCGTTTGCCAACTTTAATTGAAGATTTTAAATCATTTAATATCACCAAAGAAAGCACTCAAAAGGGCACGATCAACGTGATTAATTGCACAGATCAAACGCCACGTGTTTTTTCAATTGTTAACTATAATATTCTCAGTACAACCGGTTTACAGTATTTCCTAATCAACACAAAAATCGATGAAGCCATAGCTGACGAGTTGGAAAATAACACCATTATGGTGTTTTCAACTCAAGACCAAGAAAGGAATCAAGATTTGGTTGAACAATTTGAATCCCTTTACTCAATGGAATTTGATCTAATAAACACCAATAATATGAATACACTGATCTTATATTATAAAACAATTCACTCCATGACAAAAAACAGGCAATATTACCCCACTCCCTTGGAAGCACTTGTTTATATAAAAAAACAGTAGAGGCTTTTTTTATGATTAATACATATAATGAAAAGAGTCTACACGGAGAGATCAAAGAATTTCTTTTACAACCAAATGACCTTTTAGAAGAACCCTATAAAGGTTTCATTATTGATATCAAACGGGACGATCTATTAATAGAAATTCAAACCAAATCACTAAATGCTTTACGAAAAAAGTTGACAAAATTATTGGACATTAACAGAATTAGGATTGTTCATCCGATCTTTGTAAATAAAGAAATCATTCTTCTTTCTTCAGAAAATACTATCTTACAAAAAAGGCTTTCTCCAAAACACGGTGATTTAACAGATATTTTTGAGGAACTTATCTATATTCAAGATCTTTTCCGACACATGAATTTAGAAATTCAGTTGCTTTTAGTCACTATACAAGAGTTTAGAAAGGATGATGGTAAGGGTAGTTGGAGGAGGCGAGGTGTCAGTATTATTGACTCAAAGTTGAAGGAAATTCATGGAAACTACCTTATTAAAGACGCAATCCAGTTGTTCAAATTCTTACCCAACGAACTCTTCAATTCCAAATTTACAACTAGAGAACTATCTTCAGCCATGGCAATCTCAATAAACCGTGCTCAAAAGATATGTTATTGTCTAAAAAAACTGGATCTTATTAAACCTGTTTCAAAACAGGGGAGATTAACGGTATATCAAAAAAACAAGGAGTTAAATCATGTTTACTCGTATAGAAAATGGCCATGAATTAACTCCTAAAGAAATTTATGCAGATAGATCATATTGTAAACGGTATAACTGTTTATAAACCCCGTCGAGTTTCATCAATTCTTCATGAGAGCCTTGTTCAATAAGTTTTCCTTTGTGTAAAACGAGAATTCGGTCAGCACTTCGGATCGTTGATAAGCGATGAGCTATGGTAATAACCGTTCTGTTACAAGAAACCTTTTTCATGGCATCTTGAATAAGTGCTTCAGTTACCGGGTCAATATTACTCGTTGCTTCATCAAGAACTAATATTTTCGGATCAGAAACAACAGCTCTTGCAAGAGCAATCAATTGTCTCTCCCCGGCTGATAAGGTTGTTGCCCTTTCAGTAATATTGGTATCAAATCCATTTTCGAATTTATTAATCAAATGATCTACATGAACATATTTTGCCGCTTCAATCGCCTGTTCATCTGAAATATCCTCATTAAACAGTTTGATGTTATCCAAAACACTACCTGCGAAAAGAAAGACATCCTGAAGAACAACAGCTATCCCTTTTCTCAATAATTCTAATTGATAATCATAAATTGAAACATCATCAATTTTAATCTTTCCACCCTGAATCGGATAAAGTGCCGTTAAAATGTTCATCATGGAAGTCTTCCCAGCTCCAGTCTCACCAACAATTGCGATTTCTTCCTCGGGTTTTACATCAAAAGAAATTCCTTTTAGAACTTGCTTTTCTCCATCATAAGATAGTTTAACATCTTCAAATTTCACTTCGCCTTTGGTAACTGACTTAGAAATGTTCTTTGTTTCAACACCTATACCTTCTTTTTCGTCCATTAAATTAAAGATCTTTTCAGAAGAGGCAAAGGCATTTTGTACAATGTTAAACTTTTCAGATATATCTCTTAATGGCTGAAAAAGCATGTCAATGTAGTTGATGAAAGCATACAGTATACCAAAGGTCAATGTTCCAGAAAGTAAATCAGCAGCTGCAAACCAAATGACAGTTGTCATACCAAGATAAAAAAGCAAATCCATAGTTGGTCTAAATATGGCAAAAACCATTAACTGTTGCATGGTTGATTTGTAATAACTCTGATTAATATCTGAAAATTCCGTCTGTTTAGCCCGTTCTCTATTAAAAAGTTGAATAACAGACATACCGGATATATGTTCCGCCATAAAGGCATTGATTCTGGCTAATCGAGTTCTCACTTTTCTGAAAGCCTTTCTGGCAAATATTCTAAATAAAACAGTAGCCAAAACTATGAATGGGACGATGATCATAGCATATCCAGTTAATTTGGGACTGATAATAAACATAAAGACGATGATCCCTGCCAACATTAGTACATCTTTAATCAAACTGGTAATAGCAGAAGTAAAAAACTCATTCAGGTTTTCAGTATCATTAGTAACACGAGTTACAATTCTTCCTGTTGGATTTTGATCGTAAAATTTCATAGGCAACCTCAACAGATGACGAAAAAGTTGATCTCTTATATCTAATATAACTTTTTGACCCATCAAATTTGAAGTAATAACCTGTCCGAATGTACAAAAGAAATTACCTACCATTACAAATATTAACATTATGACCAGTGTATTTAAGGAATTAATATCAGATTTTCTTAAAATCTCCATATCTTCAGGACTTAAATAATAGGATTTTTCTCCGTTTGTAAGATTAAATCCGGTTTCATTCTCTGTTTTCTGAAACATCAACTGAAATTGTCCCTCTTCGCTTTTTTGAATCCAGATTTGTTGGTTCTCTGCGTCTATTTTAATTGCGTTGTCCATCTGAGAACTTGACACGATATACTTATAGTCCTGAGACATATAATTATCTATAGCTGTTTTTGTAAAAAAAGGAATAGATAACTGAAATAATGTCGCCAATCCTAAAAAAACAAGGCTAAAGATAAAAAGAAGCTTATAAGGTTTGACATATTTCCATAAACGCTTAAATATCTCGAGGTCAAATTGACTTCCGGCTGTTTCACTTTCCAGCCGATAATCCTTTTTTTCAGCCATTATTATCCCCCCCTTTGAATTCTTCTTCAATCAATTGTTTGTTGTACAGTTCAGAATAATGACCATTTGTTTCCAATAGTTCATGATGAGTTCCCGATTCGACGATTTTTCCTTCATCAAAAACAAAAATCCGGTCCGCCCTTGAAACAGCCTTCAATCTATGGGAGATGATAATCGTGGTTCGGTTCTTTATCTCTTCATTTAAACTGTCTAAGATCCTTAATTCCGTTTCTGTGTCAACTGCACTCAAACAATCATCTAAAATAACCACCGGTGTCTTTTTCATCAGAGCACGTGCAATGGCAACCCTTTGTTTCTGACCTCCGGATAAACTAACTCCCCTCTCACCCACAATGGTTTTGTAACCTTGGGGAAAATCTTGAATATTAGAATGAACTGCTGCCAAGTGGGCATATTGCTCAACGTCTTCTTGAGAATAATTATCAACACTAAAACCAATATTTTCGGTGATAGTTGCAGAAAACAAAAAGGTTTCCTGAGGGACATAAGCTACTTGTTCTCTGATTTCTTTCATTCTTAATTGGTTGATATCATAATCGCCAATATAAATGTGATTATTCTTAACAGAATACATCTTGACAAGGAGTTTTGCCAATGTTGATTTCCCGCTTCCCGTTTTACCAACAAACGCCACGGTTTGACCCGGATTAATATGTAGATTGATATTATGCAGGACGCGCTTCTCACTCCCGGGATAGGTGAAGGAAAGGTCTTTCACTTTAATCTCTTTTGATAAATCGGCCTTTTTCGGTTCATTAGGATCCATCACTTCAGATGATTGATTTTCTATCCACATAATTCTTTTGTACGATGCTCTTCCCCTTTGAATTACATTTACAACCCATCCAATGGCCATTATTGGCCATACAAGCATCATAAGATATTGTGAAAAGGCGACAAACTGACCTAAGGATATTTCTCCAAGAATGACTAAACGTCCGCCATACCATATAGTCAAAGCCATTCCCAAAGTGGACATCAATTCAATCAAGGGAAGAAAAGTTCCCCACAATTTTATCAACCTCATAGATTTTTTAAAATAATCCTGACATTTTTCAAAAAATGTGTTGCCTCGCTCATTTTCCATTGTATAACTTTTTACAACTTGCATCCCGTCTATAGTTTCTTGAACAGTATCGGTAAGATTTGAAAAAGCCTTTTGCATGGATTCAAATCGTTTATGAATGGTTCCCCCATACGAAAGCGCAACGATTGCCAAAATCGGCAAGGGAATAATCCCGATCAAAGTCAGTCGAAGATCTACTCTGGTTATCATCATATAAATACTCAAAGAACCGAGAATAATGGAATCGGTTAACATGATAACCCCTTGTGCCAGCATCATCCTGGTAGCGTTTAAATCGTTCGTCGTCCTTGCCATAATATCACCGGTTTTTGTTTTATCATAAAAAGCCGGTGATAAGGACAAAAGCTTTTTAAAAATATTGGATCTGACGTATCTCTCAAATTTTCTTGAAGTTCCAATGATAAAATACCGCCAGAAAAAACGGAGAACAAACATACCAACTGCAAGCAGTAAAATGCTTTTGATAACCCCTACGATTTCATCCATCCCTTCATTCAAATACTTGACACCATCTATCAATTGCTCAAGGTATATCGGAATCTGTATTTGAAGATAGTCAACACCCAACAGGACCAATATACCAAATATGTACAAATAATATTTTTTTGACAAAAAATCGCCAATATATCCTTTTTTCTTTTCCATTGATACCTCCCCATCAAACGATTAAACCAAAAATGCTTTTACCCAAAAAAGATTATACTAAATTATGTTCTATATCCGAATTACTTTTGCTTTACCATCGGAATAACTTCCTATTAACACGCATTCAACTGTCCTGGTGAAAATACCGTTTTCAAGAACTCCGGGAATATTGTTTATATTCATTTCCAATTGTCTTGGTTGGTCAAGAGAAGTGAATTTGGCATCCAGGATAAAATTACCCTGATCTGTAATCACAGGACCGGCCTTTTTTAAAGCCATTCTTAATTGTGATATAGCCCCTAAATTGGACAGCTTTTTTTGAACGGAACGGTAAGCCTCAGGCAGAACTTCCACCGGTACGGGAAATTTTTGACCAAGGGCTTGAACTAATTTGCTCTCATCGACAACCACAATGAATCTTTCAGCAAAATAATCAATATACTTTTCTCTGGCGTGGGCTCCACCTCCACCTTTTATTAGGTGTTTCTTTGGATCAACTTCGTCTGCACCATCAATCGCCAGATCTATTTTCTCAATTGTATTGAAATCAAGAATTTTTATATTATGTTCCCTTCCCAATATTTCCGATTGAAAAGATGTAGGTACACCGTATATTCTTTTTATCATTCCCTCTTTTACGGCATTACCGATTTCCTCAATGACATAAACCATTGTAGAGCCCGACCCTAACCCAATGACCATGTCCGTTTCTATATACTTCAAAACCTCTTTCGCGACTACTTTTTTTAACTGTTCCTTTTTTTCCATATTGTCACATCCTCAAAAAAATCACGCTGCTCAAATAAACAGCGTGATTATTATACATTCTTTTTTGATTATTTTTAAATTATTCAGCGGCCAATTTGTATATCTCAACCACATCTGATTTTTCCAATTTGACAAAATTGCTCACCGGGCCAAAAACCGTACATTTTTCGGCCATTTCTTCAAATCTGTTATCTTTAATACCGGCATCTTTAAGAGATACAGGCATTCCAATTGAGCGGTAAAAATTCTTCAGCCTTTTTAAACCCTCTTCAATCATGTAATGAGGATCATCAAATACAGCTTCAACATCAAATACGTTATGGAAAAAACGCAACATTTTTTCCGGATAAGCCTTGTAAACGTATCTGATCCATGCGGGAAAAATGATTGCCAATCCCGCTCCATGTGTCAAATCATATAATGCACTTAATTCATGTTCGATCATATGCGTACCCCAATCACCAAGCCTGCCGGTATCAAGTAACCCGTTATGGGCCAAAGTCCCGGCCCACATGATCTCTGCCCTGGCGTTGTAATCTTCCGGATTCTCCAACACAAGTGGTGCATTTTTAATAATCGTCTTCAATACCGCTTCACACATATGATCGGTTAAATCCACGTTTCTTTCCTGTGTGAAATACCTTTCCATAATATGAGCCATCATATCCGTTATCCCGGCAGCTGTTTGGTAGGGTGGTAAAGTGAACGTTATCTCTGGATTCAAAATCGAAAAGGTCGGTCGAATTAAAGGACTTCCGGTTCCTCTTTTTAATTTTCTTTCTTCATTAGTGATAACACTGGAATCACTTGCTTCACTTCCCGCGGCAGGGAGCGTCAAGATAACACCTAAAGGAAGTGCCTCTTTTATTTGGGCTTTATTATCGTAAAAATCCCATACATCCCCTTCATAAGGAACACCTGCGGCAATTGCTTTTGATGAATCAATTACGCTTCCCCCGCCGACTGCGAGAATGAAATCAACCTTTTCCTTTTCGCACAGATTGATTCCCTCTTTCACCAACCTTAAGGATGGGTTTGGTTTTACGCCACCCAATTCTACAAATTCAATTCCCTCTTGTTTTAAGTGTTTTACAACTTTATCGTATAAACCAAATCGCTTAATACTCCCACCACCATAATGGAAAAGTACCTTTTGCTTACCCAGTCTTTTTATCTCTTTTCCAACCTTTTCTTCCGTGTCTCTTCCAAATATGATCTTTGTTTTGTTCTGAAATACAAAATTTCTCACTTGTTATCCCTCCTGTTTATTTTGCTTTCACCACCGGTATATCCGACCAGTGTGTAGTGAAACGTTTTGAAATCCTTTCCTTTTTATCCGTTGTTTTGCTTATCATCGCGTAACTTCCCAATTTTACGATATTTCGTCCAAATCTGGAATTGATCCCATCCAATACGTTGACAATTTTCCCGGCCTTGTCTTGAAAAGATTTTGGAACCGGATCGTTCAAAGGGATTTGAACCGCATCTCTGTTAACCAAATCACTCATTGCCACACCGCCTTTTTTATACAAAACACCTTGACGATAGGCCTTTCTCAAGGCTTCTCTCGACAACTTAAGCATTTCAACGGTGTTGTCCGTTGCCCTGTCTAATAAGACGGGAACCGAACTATAATAATTGTCTCGGATATATCTTGAAGACATAATAAAGATGGTGAAAGATTTGGTACACATTTTGTATTCCCTCAATTTTTCAGCGGCAGTCGCCACGAACAGTCCTATTCTCCTGTAAAGGGATTCAAAATCTTCAATAGGGGGATCAAAGGATCTGGATCTGATAATACTTCCCCGTTTCGAAGGGATGGTGGAAAGAATACATTCCTCCCCTCTCAATTCCATAACCGTTCGCGTCCCAACGGTATCCAAGTATTTTTTGGCCCAGTGCAGTGCCACATTTTTCAGATCATAGACCGTATCTATTTTAAACCGGTGACATTTGGCAGCAAGTCTTTGCCCTATCCCCCACACTTCTTCCACCGGATAGCGTTTCATCCATTCTTCAAGACGATTATCCTCACAACTGTAAACGCCTTTGTATTGAGGTTGTTTTTTGGCAATATGATTGGCGAATTTTGCCAAAGTTCTTGTCCTTCCAATCCCAACCGAAACGGGAATTCCAGTCCACTTTGTTACAGTATAAGCCATTTCTCTTCCCCACGATGCCAACTGTTTTTCGTTCAAGCCCCTCACTTTTAAAAACGATTCATCAATGGAATAGGGGTCAATTTCTCCGGAAAATCTGGAGAGTGTTTTTAAAACCCTTGCAGACATATCCCCGTATAAAACGAAGTTTGAGGAAAACACTTGAACGTTGGCAGATTCAAGTTTGTCTTTGACCTGGTAAAAGGGAATTCCCATGGGAATGGACATATTCTTCACTTCCTGTGATCGGGCCACGACACATCCATCGTTATTTGAAAGCACCACAACGGGCTTTGATTCAAGTGAAGGATTAAAAACTCTTTCGCAGGAAACGAAAAAGTTGTTGCAATCTACCAATGCATAATGGCTGTTAGATGTCCTCATAATGGGCTCACCCTCCACAGTAAAGTTGATTGCCATTTTTTTCAAGTAACTCGGAAAACATCAGAGCATTTTTGACCGACTGCCCCTTATAATGGTTATTAAAGAAAAAAACATTGGGCTTTTCAGGTTCGATTCTTATCTTTTTGACCCATTCCAACAACTCTTCGTTTGAATAAAGATAATCGTAACGTTCATAAGCCTTTTCATGATGCCACCATTTGACCGAATTTCTTCCGTGAAAACGAACGTACATACCGTTACAATCCATAAGCGTTGGAGGCATTAATCCCTTAAGTTGCGGTTCATCCACGGACACCAAAAGGACTGCATTGTCTCGGGCCCAATCTCTGATTTCATCCTTATTCCAGGAATTATTCCTAAATTCCACGGCTTTTTTACAATCTAAAGAACCGCA
The DNA here is from genome assembly GCA_030445775.1 of Thermotogaceae bacterium. Lineage (GTDB taxonomy): Bacteria > Thermotogota > Thermotogae > MWEM01 > MWEM01 > JASUTC01. Next base: position 13,966 of record JASUTC010000001.1, read on the forward strand.
CAATTGCCGCAGGAATTTAAACTGATCCCGACGATATTTAAAGGCGTTGGGAAACTGAAGGAGCAAAACGCAGTACATACCATGATCGCCGATTAGATGCATCAGGTCGTTAAAGGCCGGAACATAGTCCATTTGCCCATTATGAGTAATCGACTGATGTGCCTTGATGGACAAAAAGAAACCTTTCGGTGCTCTGTTGACAAACGATTGGATGACATTCTTTGAGGGGAGTCGATAATAAGACATATTTAATTCAAGGGCGTTGAACATATCACAGTAATAATCAAACCATTGATTTTTTTTGAGTTGTTGAGGATAAACCCGACCAACCCAATCATCGTAGGAAAAACCGCTGGTTCCAATCCAACAGTATTTGTTTTTGGCCTTTCCAGAGATATTCCCACGAACCTTTTCAACCGTTTGATGTGCAAATAGTCTTTGTTGATGTCCATTATCATCATACTTTGTGAATGACATTTGTCACAACCCCCCATATATTCAAATCACTGTCATTAGTTAAATAAATGGGTGAATAATTTTTGTTTTCAGGCATCAGTATGTATTGATCCCCCCGTATGCAGAGGCGTTTCACAAGAAGTTCCCCGTTGAGTATAGCGATGACGATTTTTCTGTTCGTCGCCCTGAGGGACCTGTCAACAATAAGGATATCGCCGTCAAAAATACCGGCGTCTTTCATGGAAGAACCCGATACCCGAACGAAAAAGGTAGCCGCCGGATTTTTAATCAATTCAAGATTTAAATCCAAGGAATTTTCAATAAAATCATCTGCCGGGGATGGAAAACCGGCCGAAATTCTGGACCCCGCTACCGGCAATTGACAAGGCGTGCTCAAATTCGGGAAGAGTATATCTACAACTTTCATCTTATCACCTCATTATAAGTATTCAAGACATAACCCCAAGTGATTCCCAAACATCCAAAATACCATTCAAGATGACAAAGGGGAAGTGTTTTAAACACTTCCCCCAATAACATTCCCCTCCTATTATAACACTTTTTTATCAACGATCAAGGGACCTTGATCCGAAATTGATAACAACCTTTGAGAAATAAATCAAAATTCATTTGTTTACTTTTTTCAAAACCCCGACGGGAGACAGATAAACTGAAAATTCCTCTTCTCCATCTAAATGAAAAAGATTGTCAAGAGGTTCTTGAAAATAGGCGGCAATAGCGCAGGTTCCAAGTCCCAAAGATTGACAGGCAAGGTATAAATTTTGACAGGCATGCCCCGCATCCAACAACATGGGTTTATGAGAACCAATATGATAACGCCATTCTCCTCTGTATGGAACAACCGCCCAAACAAAAGTACAAGCGCATTCTCCAACAAATTTTTGACCCATGGCAGCTTGTGTCATGTCGATGGTGTAATCGCCTTCATGTATTAAAGCCAGTTTATGCTGAAGGGCTACGTATCTGTACAATCCCATTTTCAAACCATCCACTCTTTTAACCCACAAGTACGTTTCATAGGGATGTCTCGCTCCTGCAGACGGAACGGTTCTTTTAGTGGCATAACGATTTCCCATAATCGACTTAACACCTTGAGTGGCCCATAGAAGAAAAGAAAGCTGTTCCAATGAGAGTGGAGATTCATCAAACAACCTCCTGCTTTCTCTGTTCTCGATGATTGCTACAATGTCCCTTTCTTTTAATTGAACGGATTTTGGATCAGGCAGATCAATTAATATTTCACCTTCTTTTACAGGTTTTTCAAGGGGCGGTTGTTGAACTCCCCTACTTTGATCACTCTGAATATTTTTAGCTAACAATTCAAAGCGGTTGGATTTAAGAAAATCTCTTCCCTCTTTGATCAGTTTTTCCATATTGTCCTCCTTTATTTTCCTCATAATATGATAAAAAAGAGCATTATTTTTTCTTTATGCCTTTCTTGCCGATCCATCCTTTTTTTCTAAACCACAAGAACATGCCAAAAGTGATGATTGCCATCACGCTAATTAGTATATAATATCCATATTTAAATTCCAATTCGGGAATATACACAAAATTCATTCCATACAAACCCGCTAAAAAAGATAGAGGCATAAAGATTGTTGAAATGATGGTCAGTACTTTCATAATCTCGTTTAACTTGTTTCCCTGTACGGATAAGTATATATTCAAAAGCTCTGTGGTCAACTCTTTTAAAGATTCTGTGATTTCAAGGGTTTGAAGAATATGATCATAACAATCCCTAAAGTAAAATTTCACCTTTTCACCAATAAAGGAGATTTCTTCTTTGACCAATTGATTGAGACATTCTCTGGTAGGCCAAAGTTCTCGTTTTAAAGAGATCAGATTGTGTTTCAATTCATGAATCTTTCTCAGATCCGCTTCTTCTGTTATCACGCTTACTTTTTCCTCCAGGTTCTCAATATTTTCTGATAGATAAGCCAAATATGAAAAATAGTGATCAAATATGGTGTCTGCTATTGCATAACAAAGGTAATCTGCATTCATTTTACGAATAATACCTTTAGATTGGTAAAGCCTTTCTCTAAGAGAATCCAAACAGTCACCGGATTTTTCCTGAAAAGAAATGACATAATTTTTGCCCAGTATCATACTGACCTGTTCTTCGACAAAATCGTCATGATTCTGTTGATAAAACATTTTTAAAACCAAAAAAATGTAGTCATCCAAAAAATCAGCCTTAACTCTTTGAGGTATATTTACAACATCTTCCATTATGAGTGGATGGATTATAAATTCACTTTTTAATTCCTCAAGGACCATTTTATCTCCCAAACCTTGAATGTCAATCCACCGTGTAAACCCCTCAGGAACATTAGAAAGTCCTCTGACTGTTTCAACAGAGTTTCGAACAATTTTATCCTGATTATAGTCAATCACTTGAATCACCGGCAATTGCATCTCTTTTGTTATGACGATATCTCCCGGTATTGTACTTTTTGTTTTACTAACATTTTTGAATTTTAGTTCCGTTTTCATTTCATTCACCTCATTCATTCAAGTCCAGGGGTCATTCATACAATCGTTAAATGACTTGAAACAAAATACTTTTTTGTAACACGACTCCTAGTATACCAAACAAATTAAATCAAAAAAATTATGTTATACTTCGGAGGTGACTAATAGTCAATTTATAAGATGGAGCGTGATATTATAAAAGAATTGAACATCAATGGATTGATACCAAAGGTTCCCCTGGTTCAAGGCGGGATGGCTGTGGGTATTTCTTTATCCAATCTTGCATCAGCCGTAGCCAATGCAGGGGGAATTGGCGTGATTGGAACCGCGGGTATAGGATTTCAAGTAAAAAATTACCAACAAAATTTAAGAGGGGCAGATCTAAAAGGGCTTGAAAATGAAATAAAAAAAGCTCGAAATAAAAGTGACGGTATCATTGGGGTTAACATCATGGTAGCCTTATCTAATTACAACGATATGGTCAAAACCGCTGTAAAAAATTGCGTAGATGTTATTTTTTCGGGTGCGGGATTACCCTTGGAATTACCAGGTTTGGTTCCTGAACATTCAAAAACGAAATTAGTGCCAATTATCTCATCTTTAAAAGCGGCAAAAGTCATAATAAAAGGCTGGTTGAGATATTTCGACCGATTGCCTGATGCTTTTGTCCTTGAAGGCCCGCAAGCCGGAGGGCATTTAGGATTTAGACGAGACTTTTTGAACACAAACCACGATAATTATTTAGAAGAAGTCATCCCTTCCATAAAAGAATTTCTTTCCACAATAACTGAAAAAAGAATTCCCCTTATTGCCGGTGGTGGCGTCTTTTCAAAAAAAGAATCGGATAAACTCTTTGCATTGGGAGCTGATGGGATTCAAGTTGGTACCTCATTCATTGCGACTCAAGAATGCGATGCCCATCCTGCTTTCAAAGATACGATTATTAACGCAAAAGACTCTGATATAGAAATCATCAACAGTCCGGTTGGGATGCCGGGAAGAGCAGTTAAAAACAAGTTTTTAGAGGATGTTCAACGTGGTATTAAAAAGCCCTTTAATTGTCCATATCAGTGTATCAGAACTTGTGATTTTAAAAAAGCACCATATTGTATTGCAAAGGCCCTTTATTCAGCTTCCATCGGGGATTTTGAAAATGGGTTTGCTTTCTCGGGAACAAATGCCGGATTAATTGATAAATTATCTACTGTACCCGAAGTGTTTGATAGATATTTTTAAACTTAAAAAGGGGCTTATGATCATCGCCCCTTTTTTCTTAATACTGAAATGATTCAATTAATCATCACTGTGTCTATATGCCGTCATCAATTTATCTGTCTCTTTAATTTTATCCCTTTGTTCTTGCCAGAATTCTTCAGTCATGGTGTAATTGAGTTCCTCAACTGATTTTCCTTGCTGTTCAACCCAAGTATAGTATTTTAAATTATGCCATCTCTTTCTCACTGCATAAGTTGCTTCTTGAACCCAATCGGTTTTCACCCCTTTAAAGAGCATTTCATATCGCACTTTTGCCTCACAAGCATCCATTTTACCGTATTTTGCATCTAATTCCTTCATGACTGTTCGGTATCGATCGATATTATCCGTTGCGATAGTATAAAGGGTGTCTTTTTCAGTCATATCGTAGTATTTTGCTGCTTTGATGGCACTGTAAAGGTTACAGACTCCGGATATCCCAAATATCTGAGACATCATTTCAACATCTTCGCTTTTAACTCCCAATTTTGAAAGATAATCCATTCCAACTGGATCTGTTAAAAGCTGTAACCCTTTTTTCGATTCAACATCATCCACAGCAACCATGGCATCCATATTCATAACGTTGTGAATCCATGTAACATGCTTATCCCCAATTCCCTGAATATCATGTCCACCGTATCCATTACTGATAAGAGTGGGGCATTGAATTGGTTCTGAGCCGATAATCATTGCTCTTGGTTGTTCTTCTTTGATTCGATCTCCGCAAGCAATTGTTCCAGCAGATCCCATTGAACTAACAACACCTGTAATTTTACCTGTTCCTATACCTTTTGAGGAAAGTTCCCGGCTTAATTCCAACAGGGTATTTCCAGTCACGTAATAGTGAAATCTGTAATTTCCGAATTCTTCAAATTGATTGAGAACTCTCACCTTTTCCGGATTTTCAGCCTTTAATTCCTTTGATTTATCATAAATCTCTTTCACATTGGATTCACATCCGGGTGTTGGAATAACCTTGCCACCATATTCTCTAATTAAATCAAATCGTTCTTTACTCATCATCTCCGGGAGAAGCACGACTGAATCAAATCCCATTCTACAGCCAACCCATGCACCACCAATTCCATAGTTACCCGTCGATGGCCAGATTAGGGTATTATAGAAAGGGTCTATTTCATTTCTGATAACCTTTTCCATTAGGATGGAATATGTCGCACCAACTTTGTGACTTTCAGTGGGAAAATCTTTTCCATAAAGGATAACAATATTGGCATTAACACCTGTTATTTCCTTTGGCATGACAAAATATCTGATTTTATTCTCATTATTCTTCCAAGTGATGTTGAACAGGTTTATGGGATCCAAAGGATCTTCTTTCATTGCTTTTAAAGCCCTTCCTCTAATGGTTTTATCAATTTTTTCCGGATGTAGCATTTCTTCAAATGTTGGTCCTAAGATTTTTTTCTTCATAAATGCGCTTAAAGCGCTTCACCTCCCGTTAGCTTTTAAAGGATTATAACACAGATTTACATGTTATAATTGAACAATATTAAATTTCGGGAGGGAATAACATGAAGAAAATGACTAAAGAATTTTTATTAGCAGCATTCTCTGGAGAATCGCAAGCGCATATGAGATACGCCATATTTGCAGAAGATGCCAGGATGAAGGGTAAAACCGGTTTGGCAAACTTATTCGAGGCAATATCATATGCAGAATATGTACATGCTAAAAATCATTTTAAAGCGTTAAAAAAACTTGGCTCTATTCCTGAAAATGTTGAACAATGTATTGAAGGGGAAAGCTTCGAAGTTGAAGAAATGTATCCTGTGTATAACGAAGTGTCTAAATTTCAGCAGGAAAAAGAGGCTCAACGATCCACTCATTATGCTCTTGAGGCTGAAAAGATTCATGAAGATATGTATAGAAAGGCAAAAAAGCTTGCTGAGGAGGAAAAGGACTACCCCGCCAAGAAGATATTTATTTGTCCGGTTTGTGGTCATACCGTTGAAGAGGGTGCACCTGAAAAATGCCCAGTCTGCGGTGTCCCCGGTGAGAAATTCAAAGAATTTTCAGTTTAAATCATTTTATCTTATTCCCCAAGGGTTGATATATGTTTGAATTGTTTATCACAGATCTCGATGGAACATTATTAGATGATAACAAGCAAATATCCAGTTTAAATATTGAAGCTATCAACAAGTTACGAAAAAAAAATATCACCTTCAGTGTCTTTACAGGAAGGAATTTCTATTCTGCCTATAAGTATTTGAAGGCTTTGGATATTGAGGGTCTTGTCGCTTTACAAAATGGAGCGCTTATCATCGAAATGCCTTCCAGAAAGGTGATTAACGAAATATCTCTTAAAAGTAGTATCGCAAAAAATATCTATCAATTGGCAAAAAAGAATGATTTTACATTTGTTGGCTATACCGGTTATCATGAATCTAATTCTAATTGTAATAAAGATATGTTTGTTGAAAAAAGTAATAAGAAAAGTCAAGCTTTTGATTTTTATTTTCAACATAACAAAGAAAGGATTACGATGCTAAACACGATGGATAGTTTTTTTGATAACAGAAAGAAAATCGGACAGTTGGCTATTATTGGACAAGAATCACTCTTGTGGGATTTATTAAAAACGGTTACTGAATCTTTCAAAAATGAAATTAGTCATGTGTTATCACCTATTGGAGATGATTATGGGTTCCTTGAATTTTTTGGGCCCAAAGTATCAAAAGGAGATGCATTATCACATCTTTTAAAACAATATGGGACAACTGCAGCTAAGACTGTATTCATAGGAGATAACTACAATGATCTACCTTTAATGAAAAAAGTAGGTTTACCAGTTGCAACAGAAAATGCACAAAGAGATATTAAGGATTTTTGTAAAATGGTTGTTTCTAATAACAACAATCATGCAGTAAAAGATGCAATTCAAAAGATTTTTTTCTAATTTTTTTGACAATTTTTTAGAGTGGGATGAATGGTCGCTGGATGAAACGCCAGAGGAAAGTCCGGACTCTTCGGGCAAGGCGCCGAGTAACAATCGGAGGGAGTGATCCCTGGTAAGGGCTATAGAAAAGGAAACCGCCTTTTTAGGCAAGGATGGAAAGGTGAGGTAAGAGCTCACCAGCATCTGAGCAATCAGATGGCTTGGTAACCCCCGTCTTGAGCAAGGTCAAACAGGAAAGATGAGTTGCCCGACTCCACCTTTCCGGGTAGACTGCAAAGATAAATGACCATTCAAGACAGAATCCGGCTTATAGTCCCACTCTTTATTGTACAAACTGGGAGCAGAATGAAGTATTATTTTTTTATTGGGTCAACAATTTTATTTTGGTGTCTATCATTTGTATCAACATCTGTAATTGTTGAAAGCTTTCCTCTGTTATTATGGGTCTGTTTTATTCAGAAAACTCGTCAAAGAAAACACTATGATTGTATATAAGCTGAGAAAGATGCGTACGGAAGAATTGATAGAATACGCTCAGACAGGTACTCAGGAAGCTATTGAATTGATAGTAGAAAGATATCACGATATGGTTTATAAGTTATCTCAACAATACTATGGTGCCTGGGCTGAAAAAAGTGATATAATTCAAAACGGATACGTTGGCTTGTTGAAAGCAATCTTTTATTACGATTGTGAAAAAAAGTCTAATTTTAACACTTTTGCTTGGATGAATATTAATTCTGAAATGAAATCTTTTTTAACCTATTTGAATAGAAAAAAGAATAAAATGCTTTCCGAATCGGTTTCTTTTGAAGATATTTTTCACGAAACCGAAGAGGATGAAGAGGGAAGTTATTTTATCACCAAAGAAAAAGAAGATATATATGAAAATCCTTATGATAATGAGATGATGCTTGAGAAAACCATGACAGCATTAAAAAAAGAAGTTTCAAGACAAGAATACAGAGTCTTTGAAATGTTTCTTCAAAAGTACTCATATGACGAAATATCACAAAGTGAAAAACTAAAAAAGAAAAAAGTAGATAATACCATACAAAAATGCAAAAAGGTCTTTAAAGGCCTATTTAATGCATATCAAAAAGAATTCAGATATTATCAAGAATGGTTTTTAGGAAGGATGAATTAAATGGTATACATACCCGGACCCGGAGCCAAAAATAACTTAGAATCAATTAAAAAAAGTAATGTAAAAAAAGCCAATGAAAAGGAAGCAGAAAAAGAATCAATTCCCATACAAAAAACGGAAGCGAAAAGTCAGAAAAAACAAAAGGAAAAAACAATTAAACCAGATAAAAAAATAGAAAAGTCTAAAAAACCAAAAAAAGTAATCCATAACGCATTTTTTCTCTATTTATTAATGGGGATTTCAGTCTTTTTTTCAATTGCAGCTTTTTTGAAAATGTATGATACTGAAAAGCTCATGCGCAATCGATTAGATGCCATGAGTAGTAAATACAATTCATGGTATCAAGAAATCCAGCAAAAATCTGACGAGACATATGAAATGTTAAAACCAAATGGTTGGTTAAATCAAGTTCTATTATCAGCTAACCTGATTGAAGACTACATCATTGGTGTTGATGACATTATTAACATCGCTCAAGAAGGCAATTTTTCAAATGTAGGTTTCTGCCGACTCTTTATTAGTGGCAATTCACCTGTGTGGATTTCAGTTGAAGGAAATTCTAAAACGATTTTTGGGAAGAATATATCGCCCGGATTATCCGATGAACAATTCTTTTATTATAAACAACCTAAAGTAACTATTGAAGATAAAACAATTATCGTACCAAAGAATTTCAAAATAACAAGTGGAAATTTTGAAAACACTTACATATTATTTTTTAACTTCGGAACAACAAAATTAGTCAAAATGAATGCAAGATCTATAAATAATGTCCCCTCTGCTTTTGATATTTGGCTTCCATAATAATCATAAAAATAATGAAAGGAGAAGAAAAATGGATTCAAAGAGTGAAACAATTATTGAAAAACAAATGAGCATTTCTGAAATAGAAAAAAAATGGGATTGCAATACAGATAGGGCGGTTAAGTTATTTTGCAAGGCGCTGGGTATCAGAAAACCAAATACAGACAAATTAGACGCTTGGTCTAAACACAAACTAAAAAAATATAGTTCTTATCCAAAGGAAGATATAAAAACTTGTAGTAACTCGCAGAGCGGGTGTAGTTCCTGTCACTCATGCCACGGAACATGTGACTGTTAGAAAACTTGACAATCATCGTTTTTTCGTTTAAAATACTAATGATTGTTTTGAACACCCTTTAAGCGGCTGTAGTTCAATGGTAGAATATCAGCTTCCCAAGCTGAGGGTTGCGGGTTCGAGTCCCGTTGGCCGCTCCAAAAAAAGCTCCCTTCCGGGAGCTTTTTTTTACACTGCTTTCTTTTCTTCTGTTTTTGCTGTTGGTGAATTATTGTTTTTTGCTTTTTTTGAATTTGAATTTGTTTCCTCTTTTGATGTTGTTCCTGGATGGGTTGTTGTTTTTTTTGCAGAGCTAGTATCAGTTACATAATAGCCGCTTCCGTTAAATTTGATGCCGATCATTCCGATTTGCTTTCGCATTCTCCCACCACATACCTCACAGTGTTCAAGCGGATCTGAATTAATCGATTGTAATTTTTTCTCTTCGTGACCACATTTTTCACATCGATATCTATATATGGGCATGAATTCACCTCCCGCAAACTTGAAAAATTATGGTGCCGAGGGCGGGATTTGAACCCGCACAGGAATAATTCCCACATGAACCTGAATCATGCGCGTCTGCCAGTTCCGCCACCCCGGCTTCTTACCTCAATCCTTTTTATGGGATCGGCGAATCTATTTTACATTATAACGGTTGAAAAGTCAATAATTGGATTTTTCCCTTTCTAAAAGTGCGAAGAAAAATTCATTGGTTTCTGTTTCTTTTAATTTTCTGAGTATAAGGTTGAGACCTTCTTCTTCACTCATAGATGCTAACATTTTTCTTAAAACCCAAACTTTTTTAAGCTCTTTCTCAGATAAAAGAAGTTCTTCTTTTCGAGTACCGGAAAGATTAATGTTAATAGAGGGGAAAATACGTTTATTGGATAATTGTCTGGATAGAATTAATTCCATATTCCCTGTACCTTTAAATTCTTCAAAAATAACTTCATCCATCTTACTTCCTGTATCAACCAATGCAGTTGCTACGATCGTAATACTGCCGCCTTCTTCAATATTTCTTGCAGCGCCAAAAAAATATTTAGGTCCATAAAGCGCTTTAGGATCGACACCCCCAGAAAGTAATTTTCCACTTGGAGGTACAACGTTGTTATAAGCCCTTGCTAATCTGGTGATACTATCTAAAAGTATGACGACATCATGTTTATATTCGGCCATTCTCTTGGCCATAGCAAGCGTTAATTGTGCAACTTTAATTTGTTTTTCGGGAGGCATATCAAAAGGTGCAGCAATCACTTGAGCATCAACAGATCTTGTGATATCGGTTACCTCTTCAGGTCGCTCATCAATCAATAATACGATTCTTTTCGTATCAGGATGGTTTTTGGCAATTCCGTTGGCAATATCCTTTAGCAACGTGGTCTTTCCTGTTTTAGGAGGAGCCACGATTAAGCCTCTTTGTCCTTTCCCCACTGGTGAAAAGATATCTATAATCCTTGTACTGAGATTTTTTTGATCATGTTCAGTTTGGTATTGTTCAAGAGGATATATGGGGGTTAAATTGGCAAAAGCAACACGCTCAAAAACTTCTTCGGGTGGTCTGTGATTTACAGCTTCAATCCTCAACAACGCAAAATATTTTTCGCCTTCCTTTGGTGCTCGAACTTGCCCTGATACTATATCACCAGTATTTAAACTAAATTTTCTGATTTGTGATTGAGAGACATAAATATCATCGTTATTCCCGGGAAGCATATTTCCAGTTCTTAAGAATCCATATCCTTCATTGGGAATAATATCAAGCACACCTTCATTAAAAAAGTACCCAAAGTTTTTTGCTTGAGCTTGTAAAATCGCAAAAACAAGTTCATTTTTTCTCATCCTTGTAAAACCGGTAATCTTATACTTTTTCGCAAGGGTGTACAAGTCTCTGATATTCATATTACTTAGTTTTCTGATATCCACGTCCATCTCTTGAATATTATCTTTTCTATCGTTTTCTTGATCCATTTCTTCAGAAGAATTGTCATCGACTGCTTCTTCAATCGATTTAATTTCTTTTTTCGCTTTTGCTTCGATATCTTTCTCCAAAACTTTCTCTTCTCCTTTTTTTTGTGTCAAGTTTTATCATTCCTTTCATGGCTTACTGTCTAATTTCTTCCAATCTGTTAAAAAACGCTCTATTCCTATATCCGTAAGAGGGTGGACAAAGAGTTGTTCCAGAATTTTATATGGAATGGTTGCAATATCACACCCCATCAACGCTGCATCTACAACATGCTTGGGATGCCTAATACTTGCTGCGATGATTTCAGATTTAAAATCATATATTCTGACGATTTCTAAGGTCTTTTCAAGCATATCCATAGCATCCCATGCGATATCATCAATCCTACCTAAAAAAGGGCTAATGTAACTTGCTCCCGCCTTTGCTGCAATAAGTGCTTGTGCTGGTGAAAAAACCAATGTAACATTTGTTGGTATTCCTTCTTTTTCCAAAGTTCTTACGGCTTTTATTCCTTCGCTGGTCATAGGAATTTTTACTACCACATATTCGGAAAGTTTTGCCAAGTATCTCGCTTCGTTTATCATAGAATCATAATCTTCACCAATTACTTCTGCACTCACAGGTCCTCTTGTTATCTCGCAAATCATTCGTATATGACTATGAAAGTCTAACACACCTTCTTTTGCAACCAGGCTTGGATTGGTTGTAACACCGTCAAGTAGTCCAAGATTTTTTGCTTTTTTTATCAAATCAATATTGGCAGTGTCTAAAAAAAACTTCATAATAACACCTCCGAGTTGAATTGTTACATATGATGATTGATGAGCTTAAAGATTAACTTTTATGGTTATTTCATATTATTATTGTTCAAATTATATGAAATCATCGAAGTTTTTGGGCTTGGAGATCAATTTTAAGAGTTCAATAAATTATACCATTATTAGAAAAAATAAAAAAATAAATGAACAATTTCGTTATTTTTTTAAAAAAATAAGTTTATCCGGTTTATGTGCTTCCTTTTCATACGATGCAATCTTATGTATTAAAAAAGTATCTCCGATCCTATCTAAGTATAATGTATTCGGTACAATGGTAATGGATGTTGATAGAAAAAATTGATCCAAGCGGGAAACATCTTCAACTACCACCTCGTATATGCCCCTATGTATTTTTTGGAATAGGAGTAAAAAGGTTACCTGGAATGCGGAAATAAAAGAGCTGAAAAAACTGAAAAGAAAAGTAAATATCATCCGCTTTTTATAATCGTATTTCTCAGCTATAATTAACTTTCTCTGTATTAAGAATATACAAATATCCAAAATCAACAATATTATATAAGACTCATAACCGTATTGATATGTGAGTGATAACCAAAGTACAGATACCAGGAAAATTATAAACATGAATTCTCCTTGAGAGGAATAAAGAAGACGCTTAAATGGCGGGGACGACGAGACTCGAACTCGCGGCCACCGGAGTGACAGTCCGGCATGCTAAACCAACTGCACCACATCCCCACTCATTAAAATAAACAAAACAGTCGGAACTTTATAAATGGCGGGGACGACGAGACTCGAACTCGCGGCCACCGGAGTGACAGTCCGGCATGCTAAACCAACTGCACCACATCCCCACAACTTATTATATATTAATTCATATGACCTTTAACTGGTACCCCCTAAAGGAATCGAACCTTTATCGGTGGATTAGGAATCCACTGTTTTATCCTTTAAACTAAGGGGGCAACCACCTTCAACGATTGGAAATATATCATATTTGCGTAAACTTGTCAAGTAGCCCTTTTTAAAGTTTAATGTTTTACCCTATCGATTTGTAACATTTTTAAATCTGATCACTTTCTTTCAACTTAAATAAGTGAAAAAGAGACGTATGATATGATTATCACCAAAGGAGATGATCAAATTGAATCAACTGTTTGAAAAAGAGATCGGAAGAACTTACAAATTCAAAGGAAGGATTATCAATCTTCGTGTAGATGAGGTCATTCTGGAAAACGGCAAGATGACTGAAAGAGAAGTTGTTGAACATAATGGTGCAGTAGCGGTATTACCCATAGACTCTGTTGGTATTTGCACGCTTGTGGAACAATATAGAAAACCCATTGAAAAAGTGCTTTTAGAAGTTCCTGCAGGCAAATTAGATCCCGGTGAATCTCCTGCAAAGTGCGCTTTACGTGAATTAAAGGAAGAAACAGGTTTAGCAGCTGAAAAGTTAGTCCCTTTGGGACATATCTTTACAACGGCGGGTTTTTCAAATGAAAAGATTCATTTATTTCTTGCTTTGGATTTAAAACAAATGGCGTTAAATCCGGATGAGGATGAGTTCTTGAACGTTGTAAAATTTCATTGGATGGAACTTATAGCCTTGGCTAAAAGCAACGAATTAGAAGATGCAAAAACAAACGTACTAATTCTCAGAGCATTGCCTAAAGTAAAAAAGTTTCTTACCGATAATTATGACGAGGAGTGATAGACAATGATAACAGCTATAGTAAACGGCGAAAAGACACAGTTTGATGATAAAAAGTACAGTACGTTTAAAGATTTCTACGATAAAAACAAATTGGAAGGTAAGGTGCTTTCCAAATTAGTAATAAATGGAAAAGAGGTACCTGTCTCAAAACTGGATGATATATTTAGTGCCACATTCGAAGGCGGCGAATTAATAGAGATGTCGTTTGAGGAATTGATTCCTTTTACTTTAAACCTTTTGTCGAGTTTGATGGAATATTTTGAAAAGTTTGAAAATGCCCTTCCGGCTTTTGCCAAGAATATTAGTTCCGGGAGCCAGGAATCCATAGAAGGCCTTAAGAATCTTCAAGAAGGTTTAAAAGCACTTGAAGTCATGAAAACAAATCTCTTTGCCTTAACCGGTACCAATGAAGAAGATTTTTCGGAATTATCACAAGAAAAGGATAAATTACAAGATACACTGGAGAAAATGAATAAAAGTATATTTGATAAAGATTGGCAGGAACTATCACAGTTAATTGAATATGATTTACCCAACGCCATCAAATATTATAAGATCCTATTTAGGCAATCAGCAGAAATTCTAAAGCAGAAAAAATCATAGTATATAACGGGGTGATACGATGTATTCTGATACTAGTTATACACACTTAAAACCTGGAGTAAAGAATCTCTCCACCAATACGGAAAGCATTGCAACAACAACACCAATAAGAAGGAAAAATGATTACGCTGAAAGAACCGTTGAAACGGCTACACCTGCAAAGTTGGTCGAGATGCTTTATTCCGGCGCAATCAATTTTTTAACACAAGCAGTGAAAGCCATAGACCAACAACAATATGATGTTGCAAACGAAAAGATTATGAGAGTTGAAGATATCATCATGGAATTAAACGTATCCCTCGATATGGAAAAGGGCGGAGAAATATCAAAAAACCTGAGAGCGCTATATAATTACATGTATAAACAACTTCTTGAAGCAAACACCAAAAAAGATATTTCGGTTCTTGAAGAATGCAAGAATTATCTGAATGATTTGCGTGAAACTTGGATAGAAGCTATGAAAAAAGAAGGTAATCTTGCTGAAAAATTACCTGACCCCAACAGAAACAGAATCAATATTTCATTATAAAGGAGTAAATGAAGAATTTTTCCGATAAAAGCAACAACTGTTTTTCCCGTTTTTTTTCGCTTGGTACATGGCTTTGTCGGCCATTTTAATGAGTGTTTTTGAATCAGAACCGTTTTCCGGAAATACAGCAACACCAATAGAGGCTTTAATTTTTATTTTATTATGGTTGATTGTTAAAGGTTGATTGAACAAAGACATGTACTTTTTGGTTAAAGTTCTCAGATCAGAATCATTTGCTACATTAAGTGCCATTAAAATAAATTCATCACCACCAATTCTGGCGAAAGTGTCACTTTTTCTACGATTCTTTTCAAAACGCTGAGCAATTCTTTTGAGTAATTGATCACCCATATCATGTCCATATGTATCGTTTATGCTTTTAAAATTATCCAAATCAATAAAAAAAAGTGCAAAAGAATCCTCATTCCGTTCTGATCGCCTTGTTTCTTGAATTAATCTATCAATGAGTAATGTGCGATTGGGTAAACCAGTTAACGGATCAAAATTAGCCCGGTAAGCCAGTTTATCAGTTTCTTCTTTTTGCTTTGAAAAATTATTTATTGTCCCTATCAAATGTTGATCAACAGGATTTCCTTTTTGGCTACGTATAATATTTTTACCCTGGTGCAACACCCAGACCCACTGATCGTCCTTTGTTATTAACCGGTATTGTATCTCAAAGGAAGCGCCAGCAGTTGAACCTGCCTTTCTCAAATTAGAAATAAAGGATTTAAAATCATCTTTATGTATTAAGTCGCACCAAGAGCAAAACGAGCCATCAAATCCATCGATCGCTATGTTGTTGTCTTTAAGCCACCGTTTATCTGTAAAAACCTTACCAATTGTTATATTCCATTCCCACAAACCTTTATCCGATGCCCAAAGAGCCAAATTGAGTTTTTCTTTAACCTCTGATAACTTTTTGTTGCTTTCTATCAACTCTTTTTCTTTTTTTCTTAGCTCTACCGTTTTTTTGTTGACCATTTCTCGCAATTCGATTATGTTATTTCTCATCTTTTGTTTTTCATAAGATGAAATTGTTATTTGATTCAGTTCAAAAGCCAGGGCAGCTGCCCCAAGCACATAAGCATTTGATTTTAAAGGAGATACGTTTAAAGTAAAACTGTTTTTCAAAGGCGGAATCACTTTGTTGTTTGTATATTCTTTTAGTTTGGAAATATTTGGTTCTAATAAAGATGATAATTTCCCTCCTAATACCAAAGCATCCGGATTGATGAGGTTTACAGAAACAGCAAGACCTCTTGAGAGTTTCTCCAAGTATCTGTCAAAAATTTGCCCTTCTTCGGATGAACCAGACGCCACTCGCCTGAAAAAATCTTCTAAAACAAATGGCTTGTTTAAAGTTTGCCTTTCCTCATACAATTGTTTTAAACCCTCAATCGATACATAGGTTTCAAGACAGCCCCTGTTACCACAATAGCATCTTCTTCCTTCAGGTTCAACGATTATGTGGCCAATTTCACCGCTAGCGTTATCTTTTCCGGTTAATAGTTGATTATTACTAACAATCCCTCCACCAACACCAGTACCAAGGGTAATCAGCATGAAATTTTGCATGTTTTTTCCAAGCCCAAACCATTTTTCTCCCAGCGTTGCAGCACTGGCATCGTTTTCAATCACAATATTAAAGCCGGTTTTGGATTTGATTGGGGTCTTTAAATCAACATTTTTCCAGTTAGAAAACTGGGGTATATATTTAATAATACTATTTTCTCTGTCTAATGTCCCAGGAAAACTAATACCGACAACATCAGAAATTTCACTGCCTTCTTTAAACGCAATCTCTTTATATTCTGAGATCACACTACAAATTTGCTCAATCGCTCTTTTTGGACTATCGGATAGATAGGAAAGTTTCCATATTTCATCAAAAATCTCACCATTTTCATCTACCAAAGCCCCTTTTATTTGATTTCTTCCAATACCAATTCCAATTGTCCTCACCAAACCAACACCTTAACCTTTTTTAAATAAATTATAACATGAATCATTAGCACAGCTAATAAAGAAGCCACAAGTTTTACATTATCTTTGGGCATACTAGTTTGATTTGACTCATGGTTGTATTATC
The DNA here is from genome assembly GCA_030445775.1 of Thermotogaceae bacterium. GTDB lineage: Bacteria > Thermotogota > Thermotogae > MWEM01 > MWEM01 > JASUTC01. The sequence goes on from JASUTC010000001.1 coordinate 31,012, forward strand.
TCGATAATGATTTTAATCTGTTAGAAAATCAAACAATGAACGTACATGTATTGATTGATCACTAATCTCACCATCATATCGAAAATGTACGACTTTTTTTTCTCCTGAGAAACTAAAATAATTATCACTGAAAATCAAGTCTTCTGTTGATTCAATCAAACAGTATAAGACTGGTTTGTCGGCTTGGATAATGAGTGAATTTTTGTTTTCTTCTTTTTCTATTTTATATTTGATTGTTGGTTTTAAAAGGGACAGATTCTTGGGTGGGGTAAATAATTTGAAACCTTCTGAAACGCATTTATCAGATTGATCAAATGCTTTGAAAAAGAGAATGGTGTTTTTAGAATCTATCCCAATATCTTTAAAATTTACCCTCTCCACTACTGATGAAAAGAGTCCGGAAGCATAAAGACTCCCTTCTTTTTGATATAGAATTTCACCTGTTAGATCCATCAATTTAAACGCATACCTACCGTTGAACTTCACCGGTAAATCATTACAAAACCAGATCTCAAAAAACTCCGGTGTTTCATGTGCATTGATATAAAAAGGATTGTAAAATCTTTTAGCAAAGTAATGTAAAGCCTTCCATCGACCATAATAATCAATAGAAGACCAACTTGCAACAGGCCAGCAATCGTTAATTTGCCAATAAAGAGCACCCATACAATGACAATTATTCCTATTTCTTCTCCAATGTTCTACACCATATTCCATAGCTTCAGCTTGTGTTATTTGTGATAGTATGACTTGTTTTTCAAAAGACTGTGGAATCTTAAATCGTTTCTCCATATAATCATATATCTTTTGATTACCTGCCGGATTCTTTTGATGATTTTCCATGATTTTGCTGTCATAATACATTTGATTCGTTTTGCAGAAACTTTTTATGGTTTTAATATCTGGAAAAGATTCAAATCCAAATTCCGACATAAACCTTGAATCAAATGTTCTATATGATTCCAGCGGAAAGCCTTCATGCCATACTTTCCAATAATGTGAATCTCCGTAATTTGGTGATTGTGGATCTTGAAAACTGCCACCAGAAGATGGAGAACTAGGCCAATAAGGACGAAAAGGATCATAATCTTTAATTAATTGCGGAAGGGTTTCTTCAAACAATTTTATATAAAATGATTTGTACTGTGGAACGAATTGATCGAATCCCCAATACAACCATCCTTCCTCAATTTCGTTATTACCAACCCAAATTGCAAGAGAAGGGTGGTTTCTTAAACGTTTGATGTTGTCAATCGCTTCTTTAATAACAGATTCTTCAAAGCCGCTGTAATCCGGAGTTGGTCTACATGCAAAAGCAAAGTCCTGCCAAACTAATAACCCTTTCTCGTCACAATAATGATAAAAGGCATCTTCTTCATAAATGCCACCCCCCCAGACTCTTATCATGTTCATATTTGCCTGAACACAGGCATCAAGTATTTTTTTATAAGTCTTTTTTCGTGTTCCCCTTGTTAAAAATGAATCTGTTGGCACCCAGTTTCCACCTTTTGCAAAAACAGGAATTTTATTTAATTCAAAATAAAAGGTTTCGCCCCATCTGTCTTCTTTTCTAATTAAACAAATCTCACGAATGCCAAAATGAGTTGAATATTCATCCAACAATTGTTCTCCATCAAAAAGTTTGACTATTAGACGGTAAAGGTTTGGTTTTCCAAGATCATGACTCCACCATAATTTAGGGTTTTTAATCATTAGTTTTTTTTCTGTACCCATTTTCATTGAATCAATTTTCTCTGAATGTAACAGAACTTCTCCATCAAAGATCTGATAAAGAATCGTTTTATCCCCATTTTCACGAAAATCCTCAAGCTCCGTTTCCAAGGTTATTTCTGCTTCTTTCGCAGTTGGCCTGCCATTACCATCTCCAATAATAAATTCTATTTCTGTTTGAACTTGAACTGACCTAATATAAGAGTCATTAAATGCATGGAGCTCAACTGTTCTCCAAATACCCGAATCGGGAAGTTTAGGACCCCAATCCCAGCCAAATGAATAATAAGCCTTCCTTAACATTTCCACACCGGGTATTGCGAATGGGAGATGATATTTGCTCTTTGAATCAATACTCAATCCGGATTGTTTGAGCTTTTCTTGAGCCTCTTTAACAGGACTTCTAAATCTAATAGTTAATTTGTTGTCTCCCTCTTCTAAAAAAGAATATTCCTTGGTTTTGATATAAACCTCGTAGGTTCGGTGCATATTTTCTCCAAAAAGGATTACCCGATCATTTAAAATCACTTGACAATAAGTATCCAGTCCGTTAAATCTTAACATGCAGTAATCTTTTTCCACTATCTCCTTACTAAAACTTATAATTGTAGAATATTCCCAATCAGTCTCATAAACCCATTGACAGTCTTTTTCATTTATCCCGTAAAAAGGGTCCTTAATAACATTGTTTTCAAGTAGTGTTTCGTACACACTACCCGGAACTTTTGCTTTATATTTTTTGTTTTCTTCAACTTCCTTTAAACTCCAATTGCGATTTAATTCTTTAACAATATGTTCCATAACATTTACTCACCTCAAAAAAGCTCTTCTATAGATCGTTAATAAACTTTTTAAAAGATCGCAGGTACAAATTCAAAGGTATTGATATCAATCAAACCAAGATTAGTAATCTTTAACTCCGGAATCACTTCCAGTTGAACAAAGGACAGTGCCATAAAAGGGTTGTCAATCGTACAACCAAGCTTTTCTTTAACCGCCCTAAGTAACTTATTTTGCTTTTTTAATACATCTTCAAGTGACTCAGTTGACATTAAACCGGCTATCGATAGGGGTAAGGAGGCAATAACTTTTCCGTTTAAAGCAACGGACATACCGCCTTTGTTTTTTATTACATTGTTCACAGCACATTCCATATCTCTATCATCCTTTCCGGTAACGGAAATATTATGAGAATCATGTCCTACGGATAACGCTAGTGCTCCTCTTTTCATACCGGTACCGGTTATAAAACCCAAGGCAAATTGCTTTTTATCAGTATATCGATTAACAATGCATATCTTGGCAAAATCAATCTGAGAACAATCCGGTTCACCATTAACAACTTTTGTGGTTTCAATGACTTCTTTGGTTAAAACAGAATCACCAAATACCTTTATTGCCCGGATATTGACTTTGTCTTGTTTAAGTTTGAACAAAAAATCATCAGCTTGATAATAGGGGCAATTCACGGTGTTGATCACTTCTTTAAAATTCGTTAATGATGGTGGGAACTTTGCAACACATTGGCCTTTTTCAGCTACAATTTTGGCATCTTTGATGACCATCTCAGGGTAAAAATGATTCAAATCAGATACCACTACCATATCTGCTTTATAACCTGGTGCGATTGCTCCCATACTGCGCAAACCATAATGCCTGGCTGTATTTATGGATCCGATTCTTAAAGCTGTTATGGGATCAACCCCTTTTTCGATGCTGATTCGAATCATTTCATCTATATCACCATTTACGATATCTTCCGGATGTTTATCATCTGTACAATACGAGAGATAGGGTTGGGTTTTTTCATTTACGATGGGAAGAAGATTTTCCAAATCTTTTTCACCGCTTCCATACCTCATCAAAACTTGCATTCCACAAGATAATTTTTCATATGCTTCATCTGCAGTTGTACTTTCATGATCCGATTTAATAAAAGCTGCCGAATAAGCATTTAAATCTTTACCTGTAAGACCGGGAGCGTGTCCATCAATTTTTTTATATTTATGTCTGAATAATTCAATCATGGTTAAGAGATTTTCATCTTGATTTAAAATCCCCGGATAATTCATAACTTCGCCCAAACCAAGTACACGAGGGTGTTTTTCTATAAAGCCGATCATATCCATTACTTTGACTTTTGCACCGTTTGTTTCCATATTTGTCGCCGGAACACAGGAAGGCAGCATGAAATAAATATTTAATGGAATCCCTTCAGTGTAATTCAAAAAGAATTCCACTCCCTTCAATCCCATCACATTTGCTATCTCATGAGGATCCGCAATGACCGTTGTTGTTCCCCTTGCTAAAACAGCCTTCGCGAATTCCCTTGGTTCCAACATTGTGCTTTCAATATGCAAATGTGCATTAATTAGTCCGGGAACCAGAAATTTCCCCTCTAAATCAATGACCTTTTTACCTTTTTTATAATCACCGATACCGGCGATACGTTTCTGAAAAATTGCTACGTTTGTCTCTTTTATATCTCCTGAAAAAACGTTGACAACTTTTGCGTTCTTGATTAGAAGATCTGCCGTTTGTTCCCCTTTTGCTACAGGAATAATATCAATCGCCCTCATTTTCGCTCCGCTCCTTTTTTATTGATTTTTTGATAGAAATACCAAATCTTTCTTCCTCAATATTACCCATCGGTTCTATGTGAATTAGAACGTCATAAATGTTGTCAATTCTTTTTTTAATTGTTTTTTCCACTTCTTTAGCAATCTCATGGCCTTGGTATACACTCAAATTACCGGAAACTTCAATATCAAGATCCACAATGAAATAGGATCCAATCTTTCTTATTCTTACCCTGTGAGGATTATGTGCATTTTCAATGGATGAAATCACTTCAAACAATTTTGCATAAATTATCGTATCATTAATACCTTCCATTAATTCGTTATTCTCTTCCCAAAAAATTTGAATGGCAACTTTTATGATCCAACCACCGATAAATAAGGCAATAAGCTTATCAAAAAAAGGATACTGAAAGATAGAAGTCAAAACCAATCCAATTAAAACACTAATTGATAAAACGATATCGTTTCTCATGTTTTTTGCATCAGCAATGAGCATGGAACTATTTTCTTTTCTTCCGATATTGTATTTGTAATAAGACAAGAATATTTTGATTGCTATTGAGATCAAAGTAACATAAATCGCAATCAATCCTGGAATGCCAGACATTTTACCACTAATAATATCTTGAACAGATGTTGTGATTAGTTGTATCCCTGCATAAAAAATGATAAAAGAAAGTATTCGTGTTGCAATGGTTTCAGCTCTTCCATGACCATAAGGATGATTTTCATCGGGAGGTTTATCGATTATATTTGAAACCCATAATGTTAAAAGAGAAGTCAAAATATCAGTAGCGCTATCTACTCCATCACCGATAACAGCTAAGCTTCCGGTTTTAAAACCTGTGAAAATCTTTATAATTGCAAGAAACAGATTCCCGTAAAAGCCGACCCAAGATGCCTTTTTGATGTTTTTTATTCGACTCAATCCATCACCCCGATTTCTATTAACTATTTACTTATTGTACATTAAATCCTCTATTTTTTACAACTCTTTTTATCAAATTTTATAAAAATTGCCTCATCTGCCAAGTTAATGGTATAATCAGCTTGTAAGGGGGAAAGTTTTTCCTGACAACAAAATTAAACATTGGGAGGTCATGTTATGAATAAACTTCAATTGGTTAAAGCACTAGCGGAATCAAACGATACCACACAAAAACAATCCGAACAATTCTTGAACAGTTTAATTAAAACAATTGTTGATGAATTATCGGATAGCGGTGAGGTTAAACTGGTAGGTTTTGGAACTTTTAAGACAAAGATTAACGAGGCAAGAAAAGGAATTAATCCCCAAACAAAGAAAGAAATAAAGATTCCCAAAAAAAGAGTTCCTAAATTTGTAGCCGGAAAAGACCTAAAAGAAAAAGTAAAATAATTGTTTAAAAAAGAGGCGTAGGAGCCTCTTTTTTTTAACCCTTTATTGAGATATATGAGTTTTTTCGACTATTTTTTGACCTTTAATAATTTTTCCCCTGAAACGAACCTCATGATATTAGTTTTCAATACTTTTCTCATAAAGAATGCTTGATCTCAATTGTATCTTTCTGAATGATTCTAAAAAACCTTCTGTGAAGAGGGTTTTTATTTACAATATCTTGATCAAAAAACTCGTCGAAAATCCCAAATTATCAACGAGTTTTCTACATGTTATTTAGAGATGGTCCTTTTTCAACATGTTTTGAACACCTTTTTTGGCCACTGGGTAGGCAATCAGGATTCCACTGAAGCAAATAATGAGAAGAATCATCACCATTTGATTTCCTGTTAAATTGTTTCTTAACAAATAACCCAGGTATCCCAATATCCCTGCAAAACCAAATACAATAAGGATTGAATACAATCCGTTGATATTCTGCTTCATTGCCTTTTGAGGATTATCCCAGGTTAGATATGGAAAAGCTGCATCCAGTGTTATTTGAAGAAGATTGAGGAATAAAACCAACAGTTCTGCAACCATAAAGATAATCACAGCTTGCAAAAGAGTAACCTGAAAGAGCAAAATCAAAATAATGGCAATCGATAGTGGTCCGACAGTACTCATGATCATAACATGAAGTAGTTTTATCTTAAAAACCGTATTTGCTTCAACTGGTAAAACCTTTAATTCCGCCAACATTTTCCCTTCACGACTAAAGATTGTTGAAGCAAGCATATTCATCGCTCCAACGATTGTTCCAAGAAGAATACCTGCGGGAATTATATATTCTTTGGCGTTGTTAATGAAATCAAATATTTGCTGAAATTCCGGGTTGTTTGTTGCAAACGAAAAGATTACAATCAGTACCGGAAAAACGATCTGAGGAATGTTCAAATATTAATTGATTCGCTTTGCCCTCTTTTCCATTGTAATGGTCCTGAAATTTTAAATAAGTTTTATAGTACGTTTTCTCACCAATAAATAGTGCGAAATAAAAACCGGTGACGTGCATCAAGATGAATAAGAACAGCCATAATACTCTCTGAAATCCTTCACCGATAAGCGCCTTCACACCAATTGAAGCAGGGGGATAGTCTTTTCCCGCCTGAGAAATCAGACCTTGCGGATTTGAAAGCATTTCAATCATCTTCTCTTCCGATAATTGATAACCGGCCAAATCATTAGTGGCATAAAATTGAAATCCGATAACCACAACCACAAGCAAAATACTCATGAAATAGATTAAAAAATCCTTATACTTTCCGAAATTGATGTATCTTGAAATGGGCAACAAAACAATCATCTGAATAATAACAGGAAACGCCTGTGAAAATACCAATACGAAAACCATCGTTATCCAGTAGATAATGTCTGCTCCTGTTTTTACCCCGAATATCACTAGTGGTGGCAAAAGAAAAAGCAAAGAAATCCACAATAAATCAATCATGACTAAAAAGGACTTAGCACCAAGTATCTCTTTTGGCTTTAAAGGTAATGACATCAGCAGATTGAGATCTTTTGTGAAAAAAAATTCATTGATAACTAAGTAGATTCCCAAAAAAAAGCCAAACATACCCGTTATCAAAATAGCGTTGTTTAAGAATAAACCCTCCAATCCTACCTGCCTGTATTGATCAATCATCATACCCTGGAGTTTGACAAACAGGGGTCCAATAAAAATAAACAAAAAACCAAACACACCTAACAGCAGAAAAAACTCCCACAATCTTTTTTTTTCTTTGAAATATTGAACCCTTTTTTTAGATAAACCGTAATGAGCATTAATAAGCGTCAAGATAAGAGAAATCATCTTGTTCTGCTTCACTTTTCGTCACCTCCAGAAAAACCTCTTCCATCGTCGAATCTCCACGGTTTTTCTTTAACTTTTCAACGGTACCGACAAATAATAATTCCCCTTTTGAAATGATGGCAACTCGGTCACAAATCTTTTCAACAATCTCCATCACATGAGTTGAAAAAAAGACAGTTTTGCCTTTTTCTGAATGAGATTTCATCATCTTTTTAAGTCTGAAGGCTGATTCAGGATCAAGCCCCACAATCGGTTCATCTAAAATCCAAACAGCCGGGTTATGCATCAAAGCTGATATTAGTGATAATTTTTGTCTCATGCCATGAGAATACGTATCAATCGTTTTTACCAAGTCCGAATTCAACTTAAAAGCTTCGGATAATTTTGTAATTCTCTCTCTCCTTTGCCGGTTACTCACCTGATACATATCAGCAATGAAATTCAAATACTCGATCCCCTTTAATTTTTCCATTAATACAGCTTCGTCAGGAACATAACCAATTTGATATTTGGCTTGAACTGATGCTTTGGTTATATCATGACCGTTGACTGTGATCGAACCGTTTGTGGGATTCAAAAGACCCACAATGGATTTAATCGTCGTTGATTTACCGGCACCATTTGGCCCTAAAAAACCGAAAACCTCACCATCTCTAATCTCTAAACTAATATTTTTAACTGCAAAAGTTCCTTTTGAATACGATTTTGAAAAATCATGAATCGATATCACTCTCATCCCCTCCCTTCTCACTGTATTATAACAAATAGTACAGATATACAAAAAAACAACCGATTACAATTCGGTTGTTTTTTTGTAAATTTATTTGCTCAGTAATTGATCAAATTCAGCTGTAGCTTCCGGATTCATTTGTTTACCCTTTTGTGCATACTCTTCTGCCTTTTCTCGATTTTCATCTTTCAAATAGGCTTCAACAATGCCAAAATAGGGCTCTAACTGATCAGGAGAAGCCTCCATGGCCTGTTTGAATCCATTAATTGAAGCTTTCATATTACCCATGGGACTGTAAAGGTTTAACCACCCCTTGGATAAATTCAGAAAATAATCATTAGGATCCAATGTTAATCCCTTATTGATAGATGTTTGGGCCTCCATGGCCATTTTCATTTGCTCCAATGGAGAAACTGTATCAATCAATCTCAATGTGGTATAAGCATAAAGACCTAAAAGCCGAGGGTTTTCCGGCTGCTTTTGAAGAAGACCCTGAATTTCCGGTCTTGACCCCTTTATGGTTTCCAAGGTGGGGTCATCCATCAACATTCTGGAAAGACTCTCCGCTGATCTTTGGATGATTTGTTGTTCATCTAAGGATTCCTTTTTTTCAATTACCACTTGCTGCTCTTTCATGGGAGCGGGCTTCATTTCCTTTTCAGTAACACCACTTTGAACTGATCCAGGTGCAAGGGAAAAATATTGCATGACCATTTGAAGTATTTGTGGAAGTACATTTACAATTTGTTTCAAAACAGGTTCCTTATTGCTGAGAGATCTGATTTCAATGTCATCACCACTGACGATGATGATGCTGTAAGGAATCAAATTGACACTTCCTGATGTTCCTGCAGCCATTAGAGGGTCTCCACCACCACCTCCAATAAAGAACGTATTCACTTCAAAAACTGGTATCAGGTACTTGTCTCCAAGTTCAACAGGATCACCTATGGCCATGTTTGGTGCGATTGACTCGAAACCAGATCCCAAGATCATCCCCGGGACATCAGATACTCCTTGTGCATACAAAACGCTCGTTAACAAAAACAGCACTGCAATAATCAAACAACACTTTTTCATTTTATACCTCCTTTTTTACCATTACCGCTGTAGTCAATTATACAACAAATCAAATTCAATTTTTCAAACACATAATCCCAGCAATCAGGTGTTGTGGGTTTAGCTTGTATTTTTTCGAGTTTTGCAAACGATTATATTACTTATTTATTAAATGAAAAAAAGGGGGGCTTTCGCCACCCCTTTATTTTATTCATACCCGTACATCAAGTACCGCTCCGAGACCATCCTGTTTTGGCAATGTCTGTAACAGCTGTGTATTTTCCTCAAGAGCCTGGTCCATAACCTGTTTCATGACCGCGGTACCCATTTCAGCCGATATTTGCAGATTTTTCAGCTGCATGGCTGACTGGGTAATTCCGGATGATATACCATCTACACCCATTTAACCACGCTCCTTCATTAAAGAATACAAATAATTATCGACGAAATAAAGTCAAACTTAATTACCTATGTTCCTCTTTGGCAAATTTCACTGTTAATGGTAAAATATATTAATAACTATAAGTGAGGCTTACTCATGTCCGACAAAATCGTTATAATCGATGGATATATAGATGAACCTGCTCAATTTGGCGTCCCTCCTTATATTTCACCAACTTGTCGTTATGCCTTTGGTTGCTATATGTTCTATGGAGTTACTCCTGAATATTATACGATTGATCAAATTAGAGAGCATGACCTTTGGAATTATCTAAATGGTTTTGATCATCTTATTTTAATCGGTGGTGTTAGTGTCCCCGGTAAATACATCGGGGGTAATCCCGTAAAATACACCGAACTGGAAAAAATTTCTCAATATGCACCACATCCCCTGAAAATCTATAAAGGGCCATATACTTTGGGTTATACTAGTAAAGGGGGACGAGATGCTCATGTTATCGAACATCTGAATAATTTATACGATTGCCCTGTAACAGGTAATTTGGAAACCTTTTTATTTTACTTGTTAAAAGGTGATCTTCCTGCTGAATCTATTGAGAAAGACGAGGCTGTTTTTGAAAAGATCACTCAATATGGCGCACCAATCATTAGACAACACCCGAATTATCCCGATCTAATCTGTGAAATTGAAGTCTCTACAGGATGTGAAAGAAATAGCCACTGTTCCTTTTGTACAGAACCACTTTTTTACGGTAAATATCACGAAAGATTGCCTGAAAAAATTCTCAAAGAAATTGAGGGACTTGTCAAAAATGGGGCTAGATACTTCAGGTTGGGGCGTGCAGCAAATATATTGGCATATGGATATACAAAAAACGATAAAGATGGTTTATTTTTAGATCAATTATATTCCGGTATTAGACAAAAATGCCCAAAATTAGGTATGCTTCACACTGATAATGCAAATCCTGGATTCATACAAAACAATCCGATGATTTCAGAAAAAGCTATAAAAATAATTTCACAGTACAACACCTCCGGTGACAGTCTATCCTTTGGTGTAGAAAGTTTTGACGAAACAGTCATTAAACAGAACAATTTGGCTATAGATCCCGATGGCGTTATCTCCGCTTGTGAAACAGTTAATCGCGTCGGTGGTTTTTTAAAAGATGGTGTACCGGCCTTGCTACCAGGGATTAACCTTTTGTTTGGATTAATAGGGGAAAGCACCAAAACATTTGACATCAATTTTAAGTACTTAAAGAAACTAATGGAAAAAGGCATTTTATTGCGTAGAATAAATATAAGAAAAGCTATGGTTTTTCCCGAAACTCCACTTTACCGTTATATTCAAAAACATAAAATTAAGTCTCATTCACGTGAATTTAGAAAATTCAAAGAAAAAGTCAGAGAAGAAATCGACAGACCAATGCTTAAAAAAGTCTATCCCTCTGGAACAATAATAAAAGATGTGATTGTGGAATACAATAAAGGAAACATATCCTTCGGGAGAAAACTTGGTACTTATGCAATTTTAATCGGTATTAGAAAAAAAATAAAACCGGGAACAAAATTAAATGTCAGAATAACCGAACACGGTTACAGATCAGTTACTGGTGTAATTGAAAATGAGGATGGATAATTATGGCCGAAGAAATTATCAATGAATTTGATCTTTTTGCAGTTCACATTAAAATTAACTGTATTTCACTTGATGAAGTGATTGTTGGCTATTTTTTCGGTAAAAAAAACGAAAATTTGGAGTACACGTTCTTTAATTTTCCCGCCTCTGTAAGACAAAGATTACCCGATATCAACAATAACCCACACCTTAATTTTAAAGAAGAACTTAATGAAATATCAAATAAATTGATTCCCGACCATCCAGAAATCGTTGAGAGAAGCGCTAAATTGATGGATTACATTAATATTCAATTTAGAAAAATCGGAGGATTAGAACGTTTTTCAAAGAAGGTTTCCTATTTATTCGAATTGGACGAAAAAGACGAAATCAGTATGGAGTTACTGGGATTATTTGATAACTGGGTCGAAAAGAAGGAATTGCAATACACTGCCGAGCTCTTTTCTGCTGAAGATTATACAAAACAAGTAATGGAAAGTGCAGAATTCTATCCCGAGATGGAAAATATCACCAATTATCTTGATTTAACGAAAATGATTGAATTTTACCCTCTAATAGATCCAATTCAAGGAATCTCTATTGATGCCTTTGAGGTTGGCATGTCTTTAAGAATCACAATCCTTTCATTTCCGGATGAGGAAACAGAAAAACTTATCAAAGATCATTATCAAGATCATATCGACCCGAAAGAAGGTTATTTAAAAACCATTGAAGCTGACATTGTATCAAAGGAGTTACTTTCAGGAAAAAATGACACTTATGTACTTGTAAAGGTTCACTTATGTGAGGATATCTATGCTTATTCAATCATTCTCAAATCTTTAAAACTCAATCGAAACCAGATTCTCAAACGTAATCTATTACCACCCATACAAGAGGAAGATGAAAGTATCCCCTCAGGTGAAGAAAAGATTTTCACGGGGAGAATAAAAAAGGAAACCAAAGTATTTTCAACGCTGAAAGAAAAAGCGAAATTTAAAATAACAGATTTGATATTAGTTTTAATAATTGTGGGAGGGAGCATCGCATTAACCGCGTTATTAATTGACTTAATATCAAAAAGATGAAACAAATGGGAAGTGTAAGCATGAACAATATCTTTGGAATCGTTCCCTCAAGAAGGTTGGGAAGATCATTAGGGGTAAGTACCATTCCAATCAGTACATGTAGTTATTCATGCGTTTATTGCCAGCTTGGCAGGACCAGAAACATGACTATCAGACGTCATAATTTCTTTAAAATCGATGATCTTGTTATGCAGTTGAAAGGTTATCAGGATAAAAAAGACAAATTTGATGTGATCACCCTTGTAGGAGAAGGTGAACCAACCTTATACGAACAAACAGGGGAGCTGATAAAAAGAATAAAACAGCTTTTTGATAAACCGATAGCACTCATTACAAATGGTTCCTTATTTTTTCTGGAAGAAGTTCGACAGGATTGTATGCATGCAGATATTGTCATGCCAACATTGGATGCATGGGATGATGATAGTTTCAAAACTTTAAACAGGCCGTTTAAAACCATTACCTTTGAAAAGATGTACAATGGATTAGTGGATTTCAGAGGAGAATATAAAGGTGACTTTTATCTGGAAATCATGTGTGTAAAGGGAATCACTGACCAAGGTAATAACATGGCGTTGTTAACCGAAAAAATCAACAAATTAAATCCTGACAAGGTATTTGTCAATACACCCGTCAGACCACCTGCGGAAAAATGGGTTGAAAGATGTACTAAAGAATTTATAGAGAAATTACAAAAACAATTTAAAACAAACACAGATTTAGAAATACCTGATACAAATTTATACAGTCATAATCTTGACCTTTACCAGGCGATAATCGAAATCATCAAACGCCATCCACTTGATCAATCCAGTATAGAAAAGTTCTGTAAAAACCGGGAAGAAGATCCTGAACAGATGATTAAAAGATTATCAGAAGATAAAAATGTAGAAAGAATTAAGTATGAGAATAAGGTGTTTTATAGAATAAAATCAAAAAAGAGGTAAATCAATGAAGGTTTTCCACCACATTCTTCAACCAAGACCCCTTTTTATACCGTTTGATCAGAACAAAGAATTTTGTCGTTTCTTCAACCATACACAAAGAATAAACGACTGGAAAAGGCCATTTTAAGACAAGACCTGCAATAGCTGTTACTGGAATACCAATAAGCCAAAGACAACCGGCCTCAACATAAAAGGAAAATTTAGTATCGCCTCCAGCCCTCAAGATTCCTACTATAAATAAACCGTTGAGGATTTTTATCGGGGAATAAAGCATGGACAACCTTAGTAGAAGGATGGCAAGTTTTTTTACTTCCTCACTCACTGAAAAAAGATTAACAAATTGAGGGGCAAAAACAATCATAGGAGTTACGAAAAGGACAACTAAAAAAAGATCAAGATAAATGATCTTCTTTGAAATATCTTTTGCTTTCTTAAAAGAAGATTTGCCCAATTCTTGTCCTATAATTACTGCGGCAGCATTCGACAATGCCATTAATACCGCAAATGAAAAACGCTCTATACTGTTCATGATCCTGTTAGCAGCTAAAAGACTTGTTCCCATATAACTGTAGATGATGGTATACATGGAAAAACCTGTAGACCAAAACAATTCGTTTAATACGGTTGGGGTTGTATATTTCATGAAGCGTTTAAAAAAAGATTTAGATAAACTTTTAAAATGCACAATATGCACTCTTCCTGGATATTTCTTCCCGTAGATAATGCATAAAATCAACACCATTTCAAATATTCTGGACAATAATGTACCAATACCGGCTCCCTCGATTCCTAATTTCGGAAACCCGAAATTACCAAATATCAGTGAGTAATTAAGAAGAACATTTAAACCGATTGCAATCATACTGACCATCATTGGAATAACGGCTTTTTCTGTGTTTCTTAAGACAAAGGCATAGGTCATGGTAATCCCGAAAGTAATAAAGCTAAAACTGATGGCGGATAAATACTTTGTTCCTTCCCTGATAACGGCTTGGTCTGGAGAAAATATCCTTAGAGTATTTTCAGGAAAGAAAAAGGCCAGTACAAAAAAAACAACTGAGAAAATCAGGGAACAGGAAATCATTAAAGCGGTCGTTCGAGAAATATTAAATTCCTGCTTTGTCCCCCAAAATTGTGCAATAAAGATAGAACCACCGGAAACAAGTCCAAACATGACTACGTTGAATATAAAGAAAAATTGGTTAGATAAACCGACTGCGGATATGGAAACTTCCCCAAGTTGCCCGATCATTAACATATCCACAAAGTTCATACTGCTTAAAATGATTTGTTGAATTGCTATCGGTAATGCCACTTTAAAGAGTCTTCTATAAACATTCATGCTGGATTTTAACACAAAAAAAGGAATATAATAAAAAGGTTATGTTATTTGTTCGTAAACAAAAATAGTTTCAAACATGTGCATCAATAAAGTTCCTGCTCTTCATGATATAATTATGAATAAGCTGATATTTCGGTGAAAAGGTGTGTCAATGGAGTTTGATTTTTTTTCAGTTAAAGTATATGCGGAAAGTCAGTCATCAGACGAAATCATTTTAGGTTTTTTCTTTGGCAAAGTGGAAGGACGTTTGGAATTCCAATTTATCAATTTTGCCAGAAGGTTTAAAGATTTGGCAAAAATAAATCTCAAAGAAGATCTTAACGATTTTAAAAAGGACCTTAACCAGATTTATAGAAAACTTATTGCCAGAAGTGGAGACATCATTTCAAAAACGAATGATTTTTCCAATTATCTAAAATCTTATATCAATAAAAACGGCGGAAGACTCACTTTCAGCAATAAACTCAGTACCATTATTGAAAATAAAGATACAGAAGCGGTAAGATCATTACTCAGGGAACTGTTTGATGAATGGACCAGTGATGTAAAAATCAGATTTGACTGGGGTTGTTCAACCTATAATGAGATGAGTTTGGAAGAGTCTTCGAAAACTGAACAATCTTTAGACATTCAAAGTGCGATTGAAAAGACAAAAGACAGAAAAGATCTTTTGGATATGGCGGATTTTTATCCAATCGTTGATCCCATGGAGGGTAAACCTGTGGCAAGTCTTAAGGTTGGTGACTCAATCTATCTAACCGTTGTTAATTTTAACGATGAAGGCGAAGAACAGAGGCTCGTTAACAGCTATCCAGATAAATTTGATGAAAATGGGAAAAACATTAAACCTTTTGAAGGTTATATTACCGCTATGGAATATTGTTCAGCAGAAAAAGGGACTGTATTATTGAAGGTACAAATTGATGAATGGTTTCTGGCAAAGGCAATTATTATGTCCAATATTCGAATAATGCAGACAAACCGACGAAAAAATTTGTTAAAACAGAATGCAATGGACCAAGATAATATAACAGACACTTTAGTCCAAAAATCCGAGAAAAAAAGTGAACAAGAAGATGGCGTTTCCAGAGAAACGTTAATTGACCGTCTTATTATCTCATCCTTAATCGCTCTCATTGTCATCACTATTTTAATCATTATATTCATTTTTCTATGAGGTGAGCAAATTGGCGAATATTTTTTATCCTGACAAGGCCGATTATCTGCCTTCGAAAAAGCAATACTTGTTAAGAGCGGGTTTTAAAGGCATTCAAACCAAACTTGAACGTTCAATGCTAAACCTTACAAATGAGATCTATCTTGAAGCAATACCCTTGGTTGAAGCTCAAATCGACCATCTAACAATACCTGTTGAAAACGTTGGTAAAATAACAATACCTGAGAAATTCCAAGGGGTAAGTCAAATAACGTACTTTATTTCTACCATTGGAAGAAGGATTGAAGAACGTATTGAAAGATACAGTGATTCGGGGGAAACAACAAAAGCCACTTTATTAGATGCATGGGCTTCAGAATCATTAGAGGAATTAAACGAAAATTTTGATAAACAACTTCGAAAAAAGCATCATAAAGGCACTATGCGTTTTTCTCCGGGTTATTCAGATTTAAACCTGAGTGAAAACAAAAAAATCATTGATTTGCTTCAATGTCGTATTGTTAGCGTACACCCAATTTCAGCTATGCTTTCACCACAAAAAAGCACGGTTTGTATGATAGGATGGTATTAGCAAATACCACTATTAACATAAAGGGGTTTATATGAAAGTAATCAAAAAAGAAAACCAAACAGAATTTATCAGTGATCTTTTAGATTCCTGTGAAAATACCGTTTCTTTTGAAGTTTATCCGCCTAAGAAAGGACAAAAAAAGCAATTTGAAATTATCAAAAACACAATCAATCGTTTAAAGGACCTCCATCCTGATTTTATTAGCGTCACTTACGGTCCGGGTGGAACAAATAAGGGCAAAGCGGTGGATATTTCAGAATACATTAAACAACACGATGTCAAGCCATTGGCACACCTAACATCTGTGGGTTACACAAAGGAAGATATTCCACCCCTTTTAGAGAAATTGCATTCAATAGGAGTTAAAAACATATTAGCTTTAAGAGGTGATGTCCCTCAAAATGTAAACTTTCCTCACGGCGCTTGGTGTGACTTTCGATATGCCAAAGACTTGATCAGTATGATAAAAAAGGACGGTAGATTTTGTATAGGAGCTGCTGCCTATCCTGAGGGACATCCTGATTGTAAAGAATTAAGAATTAGCATCAATCATATGAAAGAAAAAATCGAAGCCGGAGCAGATTTTTTTATTTCACAGATGTTTTTCGACAATCAAATCTATTTTGACTTTCTTGACCGGGTTAGAGGTGCAGGCATCCATAAACCTATAATACCCGGTATTATGCCTGTTTTAAGGGCAAAGCAAATCAATAAAATTCTCAGTTTATCTGATGCCTATGTTCCTAAAAAACTGGCTGAGGCCATCAATCTTTACAGTGATAACCCACAATCCATGGAAGCTTACGGAATTGAGTATGCATTGAGACAAATTGACGGATTAAAGCGCCAGGGCATCCGAAGATTTCATATTTATTCAATGAATCGTTGGGAGCAAGTTACAAAAATTGTCAAATTGGCTCAGTTAAAATAGGGGGAATTTCAATGACGAGAATTGAATTTTTAAAACGATTGGAGGATGGTCCTTTATACTTGGATGGATCATACGGCACTCAGTTTTTCAAAGCCGGTTATACTGACATTCCCGGAGAAATGCTGAATTTAAAAGCTCCTGAAGTAGTATTTGAATTGCAAAAAAAATACATTCAAGCAGGTAGCAATATTTTACTTACCAATACTTTTAGTGCTAATCGTATTAAACTTGCCTCATTAAAAATTGAAGAATACATTGATGAAATTAATAAACAAGGGGTTTTATTGGCCAAAAAGGCAGCTGGTAACAAGGCTTTTGTTTTTGGTGATATTTCCTCGACCGGGGAATTTCCACAACCGGTTGGGGATTTATCTTCAAGAAAGATCTATGATGCCTTTTACGAGCAAGCTAAAATATTGGATCAATTTGGTGTTGACGGATTTATTGTTGAAACGATATCTGACTTAAAGGAATTAAAATTGGCAATTCTTGCGATTCGTGAGATTAACAACGAAAAGCCTTTAATCGCTCAAATGACCTTTGAAAAATCCGATCACCACCTGCAATCTCCAAGAAGTGTTACAGGAACTCCCGTTGAAGTCTTTGGAAATCTTATGAATGATTTGGACGTAGATGTGGTAGGAATTAACTGTACTTTAGGTCCAAAGGAAATCTACTCTGTCTTCGAAAAACTTTCGCAATACACCGAAAAACCACTGAGTGTTGAACCAAATGCCGGTGATCCTGATCTCGTTAATGGTCGCCTGATGTATCGTATGACCCCTGATGAATTTAGTGTTTACGCTGCAGATATGGTTTTTCAAGGTGCTTCCGTCATTGGGGGTTGTTGCGGAACAGGCCCCGAGCACATTGAAGCATTAAAAATTCTTGTGGATAAAAATCCTGATTTCGTTTATCACGAAGGTAAAAATAGAGCACGAGGCACCTATCAATTGAAGGATTGCATCAGTTTTCTCTCATCAAGGACTCAATTGATTCCAGTTGAACCCTTTGCCCCGATAGGAGAAAGAATTAATCCAGCTTCAAAGAAGAGGTTTCAAGATGAAATAGAAAATTATGATTTTAAACGGATATTAGATTTGGCAAAAGAACAAGAACTGGAAGGGGCAAAATTATTAGATATTAATTTTGGCATAGAAAAAATTTTGTCTCCCAAGCACTTTAAACAAGTTGTTATTGAATTGGATAAAATTTCCTCACTTCCATTATCATTCGATATTCAAACAAATAAATATTTAGAAGAGGCGCTTTTTGAATACCCGGCAAGGCCTCTCATAAATTCTGCCAGGGTAACGGAAAAAAGTCTCAACCGCAAAGCATCACTTTTAAAAAGACATGGGGGCATGTTGATCCTCCTTGCCATGGGAAAAGGAATACCTGAAACAGCTGAAGGTCGTTTTCATCAGATCATGGAAGGTATCAAAGAACTTGAACACCTTTCCATTTCCAGATTGAGAATTCTGGCTGATCCTTTGGTACTTTCCCTTGGCGCCGATAATGATCCAGCAGTTACTCTAAAAACCGTTGAAATGCTTCACAAAGAGGGCATAAAAACAACGATGGGCTTATCGAATCTTAGTTTTGGAATGCCAGAGCGTAAAGCAATTAACGCGGCTTTTCTTGCACAATCAATTAACAGGGGACTTGATAGTGCCATAATGAACACAGGTGACAGACAACTATTCTCAATTATGAAAGGATCATTAAAATTAAGAGGGCAAGATTTGATAGAGCCGCAACAGGTCGATACAAAAAATCCATTTGTCCGTTCTCTTTTAAATGGCGAAATTGAAAACCTTCATCATTTAATTGATGAAGAACTGAAATCAAAAAGTCCCTTAGAAATAAGTCAGCAAGTATTGGCAAAAGCCATGAATGAAATTGGTGAATTATATGCTGAAAAAATAATTTATCTTCCCCATTTAATACTGGCAGCTGATACCTCAAAACCAATATTCGAGCGCTTGAATGAACTTTCTGATACAGCCATTCAATTTGTAGGAAGGGTTGTTTTAGCAACTGTTGAAGGGGATGTACACGATATTGGTAAAAAGATAGTAGGAACTGTGTTATCCGGTGGGGGTTTTGAAGTAATAGACATTGGAAAAGATAAAATTTCTAAAGAAATATTGGATGCCGTGAAGACTTACCAACCGGATATAGTGGGTTTATCTGCTATGATGACAACGACGGTGGGGAAGGTAAAAGAGGTATCTGATCTTTTAAAACAAGAGGGAATTGATGTAAAGATAATTTCCGGTGGCGCTTCTATGAATAAACGACTGGCTAAAGAATTTGGTTGCCAAGGGTATTCTGATGATGCTTCAGGAGCTTTAAAACTATGTAGAGAATTATTGAAAATCGAATCATAAGTCGATAATATTGTAGAAACTCATGCGTTTCCTGATGATGTTATAATGATGAGGTGTGGAATAACAAAAAAATTATTTTGATTCTTGGTTATTCCGTATAGATTGAATATGAGGCGATTTAATGAGGGTCAATCCTCCAAATAGTTCTATCGACAAAGATAAAAAAGCTGAAAAAGCAAAGAAGAAAAGATTAAAAGGGTCCTCTTCAAAAACAGAAAACACAGATACTTGGTCAGGCTTTATTGATATGTTAGGAGAGGTAAAACTCGATCAGATTGAGGAGGAGGCAAAAAAATATCTTCAATACGTATTAACTGCAGGAAATAGATTTTCCAGATCTCCTACACACAAGCATTTTCAAGGTTATCGTGATGCGTTAAAAAATTTTTTGCGGTTTATAGAAAAAGGGCTTTATAAAGTAAAAGAAGATATGGGAATGGATGTTGATTATCCCAAATTGTACATGGTGGCAGAAAAAGTGGATGAGAAGATACACCATCTTGCCGGTCTTTTGATGGAGAATGAAAAAAACACCATAAATTTTGCAGGGAAGGTTGAAGAGATTAACGGTCTCGTTTTAGATTTATACAGATGATAAACTCAAAGATTATTGTAGATAGTGTAAAAGAAATATACAAACCGGAGTTAAAAAAGCTCTTTTCATTGGCTAATTCCAATCTGATCCCCGCAATTTGCTTAAGTGGAACCGATGAAAAACTATTAAGATTTATAATGGAGTTGTTTTTAATTGAATATGAGAAAAAGACTTATAATGAGATTTTTAACAGTAATGATTTCTATGAAATCGAAGTGAATTCCGAAATTATAAAAATTGATGACATCCGAAAACTGATTAAGTTTTCCACACTGAAAAAAGAAACCCTTAAGCATAAATATACCGTTATCAAAAATATAGAAAAAGCCAATATATATGCACAAAATTCTCTTTTAAAGGTCATTGAAGAACCCGGAAATGATACGTTGTTTCTTTGCTCCACTTGTTTTTATACCACTTTGTTAAACACGATAAGAAGCCGTTTGTTTCGGATTAATATTCCAAATAAACCTTTAAAGGATTTAGAACCGTATTTTTGTGATGAAATCAGGTGGTTGGCGAATATTTCTTTTGATGTTTTACTTGAGTTTTCCCAATTAACAAAAGCGGAGCAAAAACAATTAATTGCCTCTCTCAGAAATAAAAGTTTAAATGAAATGACTGAGGATTTCATCAGAAGTTGTGGTGAATATGAATTGGAATTTGAAAACGGCATTTGTTTAAAAAACAAGGCATTGAAAAGATTATACGCATTAATATTCTTTGAAAGATTGTTAAAGGATATCTTGTTTCACTCATCAGAAGAAGTCCAGCAGCTCTTGCTTTCTTTTAAATCAATTATCAATAAAAAAAGTCTGTATAAGGGGAGCAACGAAAATAATTCAACTACCGGTTTTAATAATGCCTTTTTCAAAGAGCTTTTCTCATTAACCGAAAAAATCCTATACATCATGCTGAACTTTCAAGAGGGGGCTTTATTAGGCTCTTTGAGTTATACCCAACTGACAACTCTTTGTCTAAAAAAAAACTTGGTGATGGAAAAAAATAAGATGCAAAGGTATATTGCTTTTTTAGAGAAAATTAAAAACTCTACACAAATATCGTTAAACAGTGAACTGCTGATGCTTAATTACCTCATATTGACACAGAAAATATTTAAAGAAAGCGAGTGAAAAAATGGGAATGATTGCAAAGATTTACGAGGTGGAATTCCTTGAATTTGGAAAAAAATATTATTTCTCTTATGAAGGGCAATTAGAAAGAGGAGCAAAGGTTTTAGGTATGAGTTTTTTTGGACTTGATGTGGGAAAAGTTATAAAAGGGCCTGAAGAAGTCGATATAGAAAAGATTAATTTCGAAGTCAAGCCTCTCCTAAGACCTTTAACAAAAGAAGATCTCGAAACGGAACAAAAAAACAAAATAGATTCGGACGAAGCTTTTGATATCTGCCAAGATAAAATTCATACCCTCGAATTGCCCATGAAATTGTTAAAGGCTCAGTATATGTTTGATCGTTCTAAACTCCTTTTCTACTTTAGTGCAGAAGGGAGGGTTGATTTTAGAGAATTGGTAAAAGAACTAGCACATTGTTTTAAAACACGTATAGAACTTAGACAAGTTGGGGTGCGAGATGAATTAAAGTTTATCGGAAGCATCGGCATGTGTGGACAACCCGTTTGTTGCAGAAGATTCAAACGAGAATTCGATAAAATAACCCTTAGAGATGCAAAAAGGCAGCAAATGATGATTAATCCTGCAAAGATATCCGGACAATGTAAACGCCTACTATGTTGTTTAAAATATGAATTAGATAACTATGAAGAGATATTGGCTGATATTCCAGACCCGGGAAGTGTTATTCAATACAACGAAGAGGTTTGTAAAGTCAATGGATGCAATATATTCAAGGAAATTGTTTCCGCTTCAACAGATGATGGTAACAAGCGAGAGATTCTCTTTGACTATTTTAGGGAAAGAAAGGATTCAATTATTTCAAAACCGATATCATCTGATGATGACCTCGAAGAATTGCCTGATGAAGAAGAGGAATGATAGATGCCTGAAATAAAAAACGATCATTATTATTCTAAATCACCTAAATCAAAATTAAACGTCAAACAAACAACCATTCAGTTGAAAAATGGTCACATTTACAAATTTAAAAGCCCTTCGGGAGTTTTTGCATACGGGAAAGCAAACAGAGCTACAGAATGCTTTTTAAATAACGTTAAAATTACGGGAAAGGATTTACTGGATCTGGGGTGTGGGTATGGAACAGTGGGGATAGTCACATTAAAAGAAAATCCATTCATTCGGTTATTTATGAGCGATATTAACGAAAGGGCTGTCAGGTTTGCTAAAGAAAATGCTTTAAATTACAACCTTGAAGTTGAAATCAAATCTGGCCATTTATTTGAACCCTGGAAGGATTATATGTTTGATATGATTTTTTTTAACCCACCACTGGCAGCCGGAAAAGAGGTATGGATGGATGCAGTTAAATGTTCCTACAGTCATATTAGAGAAAACGGAACCATTCAAATTGTGGCTTACCATAATAAGGGCGGTAAGAGAATCATGACGTATATGAAAGAAGTTTTTTCAAATGTAAAAACACTTGTTAAAAGTGGTGGCATAAGGGTCTATTTATCCGAAAGGCTAAAACAATGAAAAAAACGGTTGTCTTCTTTTACGTTTTATTGGGAATCATTATCTTGGGAACTTTGTCTTTCCTTCTTTTGGAAAGAGGTGAAAGGCTAAAAATAATCTATTCAATTCAAAATACAAATATCATTCACGACCTTGAAGACAATGGGAGCATTTACCAAGGGATTTTAAACAACACACAGTTGCCAGCGGATCGTTTAGATTATGAGGTTAATTACTTTGAGACTTATACAGATTTTGAAAACCTATTAAGTAAGACAATAAAACCACGGGCATCAAATGTAGTATTATGCGATTTTGACAAACAAGAGACCTATGAGACTTTTTTAAAGGAAAATAAGTATACTTCTCCGCTATATATCACATCTTATGTTGGTGATAAAATTACAAATAATCAGCAGAAGGATATACTTTATCTTTTTCCTTCTACAGAAATAATAGCCAATGCTATTAATCAACTGTTTGGCTTAAATGACAATCACACAATTCTGTTAATCAACAATCAGGTAAATACACATAGAAATGCCATTTTTCAAGAAAAATTAAAGGGTCAAAAAACAATTGTAAAAGTTGTAGAAGAAAATGAATTTCAAGATTCCATCAACTCAATTGGTGATATTCTTTCAAAAGAAAATCCTGATTATATTTTAATTGACTTGAATGAAAAATCAACCATCGCATTATTAGAAAAGATTGTTGGGTTTCCAAGGGATAAAATCATCTTAATGTTTGAAAATACAAGTCAACGGTTAGCATATTATGCCGGATCAAATTCTTACGGTGTAAACGGCATCGCTTTTAAAAATCCCGCAGAAATAATGGGGTTTGGTAACAAAACGAGTCTTTTAAAAATGGTAACTCAAACACTTGCTCAATGTTTTGTGAAATACAAAAAAGCCGATATAAACTCCTTGAAACAATATTTGTATGAGAACCCAAACACACCGTTTCATCTAAAGGATCAGTCAATAAGTACACCAATCTATAAAGTAACTTTTACGGAGCGAGGTTTGAGGGTTATAGATAAAATAGATACTTTGAAATGACGAGGGAGAAAATGAAAGACAAAAAAGAATTTGTGAAAATAACGTATAATAATGTAAGAATCATTTGGATTTTAATTTATTTAGTTTATATGTTTTTCTACGGTTTTACGAGTTATGAAGCCATCAATCAAAAACTTGACGGTCGAACTACTTATCTTGTTAATCTTTTCAACACACTTTACAATCAAAACGCTATTCAAATGATTTCAAATCCCGAAAATTTTAAAAGGGTCTTGGTTTCAGATATTGAAGGTGAAGTGCTGCTTCAATATGGGGAACTCATTCCGGCATTAACAAACCTGGAATACAATGTTCTATTTAGTCAATTGCAAACTGATAAGATTGCGCTTTCAGAGTTTTATTATGATCCTGTCATTGACGAGATTTGTTTTGATATGGGGATTATTGAAAAAAACAGAGTATACATTGGAACCCTTTCTGCTGAAAAGTTTTTACGTGATAACCTTGAAAACTTAGAAATGGATCATTTTTTAATTTTTGATCCACATTTCAACGGATATATTTACAAAAACGGAAATATTGCATCTGTTAATTACTTTAATAAAGATCAAATTAGCTGGATAAATGAATCTCTTTTCTTATCCGATAAAACCCTTTATTTATGTCATTGGGACAAGCTGAATAATTATCAATACATCACCTATATTCCTTTCATGAAAACCGTATTCCCATTATTTATTTATTCTGTTATTCCGTTTATCTTAGGTCTCCTGACAATATTTTGGATAGAAAATATGGAAAAAAGAAAAAGCGAACGGAACCGATATGAAATGGAAAGACAACTCTCTCTGATTATTAAAAACAACAAAGTTCCCAATATGCTACAAAAAAGCCATGATGACTTTAACAGTGATTTATTCAGAAAGCTGAATGATAAATTCGTCAATGCTGAAAAACAAAGAAAGGATATGAAAAGATATGTAGAGAGACTTTCTTTTAACTCTGAACAGTTATTGGAAGTAAAAAATGATTTGGAGTATCTGGAAAAATTCTTTTGTAATCTAATGGATCAAGATGAATTTGATTTTTCAGAAGCAATAAAAATGCTTTTTAGAATCGTATTTGAAAAAACAGGATCCTTTAGCTCTTTAAAATTGAGGGTCAACAATCAAACTATCTTTAATCAAGAAAGAGAAAATGATATAACTCAAACTGCTGGACCTGATGAAAGTGCCTTTAACAGCTTGGAATTGGGAAGACATACCATCAAGTATTATCTTGATTTAGATCCCATAAAAACAGGCGAATTTTCAAATATTCGAATGCGTTTGTTTGAAATTCTCTCCAGATATATTGCCTTGATCTATTCTGTAAAAAGAGGATTAAATCCGGCTGAATTAAGCTTAACTAAAAATTTTTCAATTTTCAGTGAAATGGTGAATCGAGAGATCGAAAAAGTCAAACGTTATCATGAAAAGGGAATGTTGTTTTATTTAGATATACTCAATTATTCTCGGATCAAAGAAAAATATGGGATATCGGTTGCAAAGATTCTGTTAAAAAGAATCTCAGAGATTATTATATCAAAAGTCAGAACAAGTGATATCGTTGGTATATACAGAGAAGGTACATTTTTGGTCTACTTTTGCAATTTGGATATAAGTGACGCAAAGATAAAAATAGAAAAAATCTGTAATAACATCTACAATGATGAGAAAATTAAACAAATCGGAATCAATATAGAGCTTAAAAATTCAATCGTGTCAGTTGAAAAAGACATCCAAGATTTTGATGATTTACTCTTAAAATGTTTAAAATCAGACAAAAAATGATAAAGGAGCACGCTCCTTTATCATTAAACATTCAGCATACTATCTATTCTACCTCTGTTAAAGCCTACTATAACTTGATTACCAATTTCAATAACGGGTACACCCATTTGTCCTGTTTTTTTGACCATTTTTTCAGCCGCAGACTTGTCTTTGGAAACATCGTAATTTTTAAAGGGAATACCCAGTTCCTTAAAATATCTTTTTGCCGATGTACAATGAGGACAACTGGGAGTTGAGTAAATAACAATCTTTTTGTGCATAAAAAACACCTCCATATTTATACCCCATTAGGGTATAATAAATGACGAAGTTTATTATAAAATATTTCAACATCAAGGAGAAAAAATGTCTTATTCTGTTACAGAAATCCTTCAAAAAGCCAGAGCAATAATCGAAACAAATGACGAAATCGGTGGATATATTCAAATAAAAGGAGAAGTCGGAACATTTAAAGTCTACGGAAAACACGCCTATTTAAGCTTGAAAGAAGAAAATGCCCTCTTAAAATGCGTTTATTTTATGGTCCCTAAAGAAATTTCAACGACAATCAATGAAGGAAGTATTGTTGAGGCTTATGGTTATCTTTCCATATATGAAATAAGGGGCGAATTACAGTTTTATATCAAATCCATGCGTGAAATATCCAAAGCAGGTCTTTTGATGCTTGAATATGAAAGGATTAAAACTCAATTAATATCCGAAAAAGTCATTCCTAAATCTCCCGAAGAAAAAAAGTCATTACCAAAATTCCCCGGTACAATTGCAGTGATCACTTCAAGAAACGGAGCAGCTATTCAAGATGTGATAAAAACCATCGAACGTCGATATCCAGAATGTTTGATTCAAATCTTTCATACAGGAGTGCAGGGACATGTTGAAGAAGAAATAGTGACTTCCATAAACAATGCAAATCGATCAAAAGCTGATGTATTATTATTGGTAAGGGGAGGCGGTTCTATTGAAGACCTTTGGTGTTTCAACCATCCGTCTGTGGTCCGTACAGTTCGTAATAGTTCTAAACCAATCATTGTAGGTGTAGGCCACGAAACAGATCACACCCTTTGTGAATACGCCGCAGATTATATTGGTTCAACCCCTACTTCAGCAGCGATGATTGCAACGCCAGATATGGAATCCATCATCATATCTCAAAAAAGTGAACTGGAAAAGATTTCACTCTTGATTAAAAGAAAAAAAGCAGAAAGGGAATCTGAACTGAAGCAAATCATGAAATTAGTATATCGATTGGACCCCGCAAAAGTCATTTCAGACGGACTAAGCAATATAAATACACAACTAGATCGAATTTCAAAAGTCATTCATAATAAAATGAACGATAAAACCAACCAATTAATACTCTTAAAAAAAAGCCTTCTACAACCTACAACCTCATTGAAATTCAAAAAAATGGAAACAGAGTTGATTGTCAATTTGGAGAAAATAAGATCGAACGATCCAAAAAGATATCTAAAAAAAGGCTATTCCAGAATCGAAAAGGACGGATTTGTTGTAAATAGTGTGGTACAATTGAAAACAGGAGATTCAGTACAAATCTTTTTAAAAGACGGAAAGGCCCGTTCTGAAATACAGGAACTGATAAAAAATTGATAGAGGGGATAAAGTGGCAACGAAAAAAAAGATTGAAGAACTACTAGAAGAGCTTACAAATATAACAAAAGAACTTGAACAGGATGATATCTCTTTGGAGGATTCAATAAAAAAGTATCAATACGCTGTTGAATTGTACAAAAAAGCACAAAAGCAACTAAAAGAATCAGAAATTAAAATAGAAGAAATCAGGGGAAGTCTTGAAGATGTATGAAAAAAAGTCCGATCTATTGCTTAGAAAGAACTTGGTGGATGAAATTAAGGGTATGGATATATCTGAATTACAAGACTTTGCTTCGATAATTCGAAATGTTATTGTAGATACGGTTAATCAAAATGGGGGACATCTTTCCTCAAATTTAGGAACTGTAGAACTGACTTTGGCATTGTATCGTGTATTTGATTTTCCCGGGAAAGACATGTTGGTATGGGATACCGGACATCAAACGTATACACACAAAATTCTCACAGGAAGAGCACCGTTATTTCAGACCATTAGAAAAAAAGGTGGGCTCAGTGGATTTACAAATATTTTTGAAAGTCCATATGATTCTTTTGGAGCAGGGCATGTTGGTACTTCGATAGCCGCTGCTTTGGGATTTGAAAAAGCCAAAAGACTCTCTGGAGAACCCGGTGAAGTAATTGCGGTCATCGGTGACGGAGCACTAACTTCAGGTAATGCATTGGAGTCGTTAAATCAAGTGGCAGGACAGAAAAGCAATCTAAAGATCATCATCAATGACAACGGCATGTCCATTTCAGATAATGTTGGTTCCTTTGCAAATAATTTTTCCCTTATCAGAACGGGTAAAGGGTACAATAGCTTTAAAAAGCAATTAAAAACTTTTTTGCATGAAACACATTTGACTGGTTTAGAATCCACCCTGGAATGGATTCGAGACAACATGAAACACAATCTTTTACCGGAATCGATTTTTGAAACCATGGGCTTTAAATACCTTGGTCCAATCGATGGTCATGACCTTGAAACATTAATCAAAGTCTTAAGTAATATCAATGAGGGGTATAAAAAACCGGTCGTTTTACACATCCACACCAAAAAAGGGTGTGGAATAGAATATGCTGAAAAAAAACCTAATATCTTTCATGGTGTCAGTCCTAGGGAAAAAGGTATTGACGGCGAAAAAAATACTGCCCAACAACTTTCATTCAGCGATGCCTTTGGATACACACTGGCTAAATTTGCAGATTATGATGAAAAATTAGTTGCCATTACTTCAGCAATGGATATTGGTACAGGACTTTATCATTTTAAAGAAAGTTGTGAAGAAAGATTTTTTGATTTGGGAATCACTGAGCAAAGTTCTTTGGTTTTTGCTGCAGCTCTTGCATTAAAGGGATTTCATCCGGTATATGCCGTGTATTCTACTTTTCTTCAAAGGGCCTACGACCAAATTATCCATGATATCGCCTTGCAAAAAATCCCGATGATAATTGGTGTTGACAGAGCAGGACTTGTGGGAAGTGACGGACCTACTCATCATGGAACATTTGATATCGTTATGCTGAACCCCATACCAAACATCAAACTCTACTCTCCTGATTCTATACAAAGTTTAATCAAAATGATGAATTATATTTCTCGTGAAAAGTGGAATGTTCAATCACCTGTGTTTATACGCTACCCTCGTGAAAAGGAAACAATCACATACGAAGATCTCAACCGCTTGATTACTCAGAATGTAAAAATGAATCCCGAAAGGTGGGAACTTGTTCATGCAGGAGAAGAAGAAAATGACACGGAAGTCATCATTTTTGCTGTCGGAACAACTTTTAAATACTGTCAAAAGATAATCGATCAGGTGGATTTTTCGGTAAATTTGGTGAAGGTCACGTCCGTTAAACCAATGGATTATCAACTAATTCACAAACTATTTGACATAAAAAAACAAAAGTTTGTGGTAACGATAGAAGAGGGAATACGGACAGGAGGCTTTGGACAAAATCTTGTTAATTATCTTAGAAATAGATATAATCATCAAATCGAAGGGGTTAAAATCCTTGGGATGGATGATTTTATTCCACATGGGAAAAGATCAGAATTACTGAATAATGTAGGTTTGAGCGCTAAAGAAATTTTAAATACAATTAACAGTGAAATCGAACAAATTAAGTGCAAGCACAAGTACATTATATAAATCATACTGAAAATATTCTTTTTACAATCAGAAAGGAGAAATGTATTGAAATACGAAACAGTGGTTCTGGATATTGACGGTACTCTCTTAGATGACAAATTGAAAATTTCCAACAAAACAGTCAATCTGTTGAGAAGAATCAACAAAAAGGGAATATCTATCATTTTTTGCACAGGAAGAATGCTAGGGTCTGCTAAGCATATCATTGAGAAATATTTTGAAAGTGATAAATTCCCAATAGTAAGTTATAACGGCAGTTTAATAACGCTTCCCAATCATGAAACCCCCATCTTTCATCATTTTATTGAGGGAAACACTGCAATTAACATCATAGAATACCTCAGAAGAAAGGAATGTCACCGTCAAGTTTATATCAACAATCAATTGATTGTTGAAGAAGAGAATGATCAAATTAAGGATTATGCAGTACATGCAGGTATGGATTATCACGTAGTTGATAATCTTACAGATCTAATCAAAAGCGGTGAAAAGGTTGATAAAATACTGGCTATCGGAAAGCCTGAATTCCTCGCTGATATTGAAAAAGAAAGTCAGTCACTCTTTTCTGATAAAGCGAATATTTTCAAATCTTTTTCCATCTATCTTGATTACATCCCCAAAACTACAAACAAAGGCATTGCGGTTTTGGAACTTCTAAATTATCTTCATTTAGATCCGAAAAAGACTATTATGATAGGAGACGGTGATAATGATATTTTTGCATTTGAAGTGGTGGGGTATTCCATTGCTATGGCCAATGCAACAGAAAAACTTAAACAAGCTGCGGATCTTTGCCTTGAAAAAACCAACAATGAAGAAGGTGTTTATCACATTCTCGATCATATTTTTTCTGATTTGCTCAATTAGTTTCTCAGAAAACACCATAATAACCGATACCGGTTATTCAATCTATTACCCTGATTCACCTTACTTTTTAGAGAATGTTTCTTCCTTTTCTCTGGGAAGTGTTACCGATCCAGAACTCTTGTTTGAATTTGGTTTATTACTGGCAGAAAAGGCGAAGAAAGCAAATGCTCATGCATGCGTAATTGGCTATTCCCAATTGCTTCCCAAAGAAATCGATTTGATAAACGGACATTTTGATGAGACGATAGCTCCTTTCTTTTCAATAAACCCTTTTAAAGCCTCACAAGCTATCGAATGGATAATCAACGGTTTAACCGCAGGGGGTATTTTCCCCGTTTTAAGTGCAAAATACGGATTAAACGATTCTCTCATTCAAAATTTAAAATATCGGATGATCTTTCCCGCCATCCTGCTCGAATCATTTAGTGGTAACGAACAAACACTAAAAGAATTAGAACTGGCTATTATAGAAGATTCCGGTCATATTTCTTATTATCCGAATTTATTAAAAAAACTTGATTGGGCATGGCATAAACAACTGCAAGACGAGGAAAGGTTGAGAAGAGAACTATTGATAGCCTCAATTATCAGATTAAAAAAAAGATTTACTTTGAAGGATTTTGAAGTCTTTCATACACACTTAAGTTCCCCAATAACCGATCGATCTGTCATTTTTGTCAAGGACCCAAGAATCATTAATATGAACAAATTTTCCACTGGTTATCTGATTCATTCTACGGAAGATTTTATGTTGGAAAGAATCCGGTTAATTTGCTCAGAAATCTATTACGCCAGGGGGAGCATAAATTGGCGATGAGACTTGATAAACACCTTTCCAATTCAGGTTATGGTACAAGAAGTGAAATTAAAAGACTGATAAAAAAAGGTGTTGTATCTGTGAATGGGGAGGTTTGCAAGAACCCTGCACATAAAGTATTGTTAACTACATCTATTACCCTCGGTTCAAAACAAATAAATTCCAAGCCAATGAGTACCATTATGCTCAATAAACCAAAAGATTATGTCTCTTCAAATGAAAATGAAGCCGGTTATCCATCCGTTTTGGAATTAATACAGCCGCCACATCCTAAATACGCTATTGCAGGAAGGTTGGATGTTGACACCACCGGTTTATTGATTCTTAGTACCCAAGGAGATTTGATACATTCCATCATCTCGCCGACGAAAGACATTACAAAAACCTACATAGCTAAGGTTATTCATTTCAAGGCTGAATCTATTCAATCTTTTTTTGAAGGTATGACTATTGCAGAAGAATTTATAACCAAGCCGGTCACACATCTTCGGGTTTTAGAAGAAAATAAAGAGATAACAACACTTAGTATTGGTATAACCGAGGGCAAATTTCATCAGGTGAAAAGGATGTTCCAATTTGTCCAGGCGAAAGTGATTGATCTAAAAAGAGTTGCTATTGGTTCTCTTCAGTTAGATCCTTCTCTTGAGCAAGGAGATTACAGAGAACTGACTCCAAAAGAAATCCGGCTTATCTTTCAACCATCAAAAAGGTGAAATGCTTTCATATGTTAAAATAGTAAAAATGATTCTAAATACATGCGTCGGAGGTCAAGATGGCTAACGAACAATTACTTGGCGATGAAAAAAATGCATAACGATTATTTAAAGCTAAACAAACAACAAACGCATTTTCTTTCCACAAGACTTAAGACCAGAATAAAACTCCGTTTTAAAAAGGACCTTTTAAATAAAATCAACGATAAAAAAAAGCTTGAAAAAACGGTGCACAGAAATATTAACACGACCTATCAAGGTTCTTGGTTGAGAATAAGCAATTTGCCATACGATCAAGAATACATACCTAAAACTATCCAACCAACAGATTGGGAGAATTACAATTGAAAGTTTTTTTCGGAAAAGACCCTCTAAAAAACATTAGGATCTTTATACAACATTTAACATTGATTCAGTCGTTCATGGTGAAAAAAATTGATTAAAGAACATTCAATTTCTGTAAGAGACCTGATTGGATTTCTCTACAGATCCGGTAATCTTGATAATAGATTCAACGCTCCGGATCTCTCAGAAAGAGGAAAGATCGGAGTAAAAGCACATAAAAAAATACAACAACAATACGAAGAACAGTTCCCCGGACAATTTGAAAGTGAAGTCTATCTCAGTTGCTCTTTTCAAGAAAAGGACTTATTATTATCCATTTTTGGAAGAGCTGATGGTATACACAGAAATGATAATGAAGTAACCGTTGATGAGATAAAAACCACGCGTGTTTCTTTAGAAGATATCTCGGAACTTTTAGACCAAAATCATCTCAGGCAATGTATGTGCTACGGTTACATGGTTTTAAAAAAGGAAAAATTAAAAAAAATAAACTTGAGAATTACATATTACAATATTGACAACGATAAAATGAAACACCTTTCTTTCAGCTATTCAAAAGAACAACTTACACAGTTTATCCTCGAAATTAAAGAAGAATACAGTCAGTGGCTGACAATAAAAGATGAGTGGGTTAACGAAAGAAATCAATCTATCAAAGCGCTTCATTTTCCATTTGAACGATTCAGAGATGGTCAAAGAAAATTTTCCGTTATGGTATACCACGCCATTAAAGACCAAAAAAAACTTTTCGCTCAAGCTCCAACAGGAACAGGTAAAACTTTGGCAACATTGTTTCCGGCTTTAAAAGCTATGGGAAAAGAACTTGCCGGACCTATCTTTTACCTCACATCCAAAACAATTACCAGACAAGCTGTTGAAAACACCTTAAATCTTTTGAGATCAAAGGGTTTGAAGCTTAAGTCTATTATTATAACCGCTAAAGAAAAGATGTGCATTAACAATGTGTTTAAATGCAATCCTTACAACTGTCCGTTTGCAAAGGGGCATTTTGACCGAATAAATGATGCTTTAAAAGATATTTGTGCCTTAGATGGGCACTTCAATGTTGAAAGAATTCAAGAGCATGCACAACTTTACCAAGTTTGTCCCTATGAACTTGCTCTGGATTTGTCGGAATTTACAGATTGTATCATCTGTGATTATAATTATCTTTTTGATCCAAGAGCATATTTCAGAAGGTATTTTGAAGTAAAGGGAAAATACATATTCCTTGTAGATGAAGCTCATAATCTTCCGGATAGGGCCAGAGATATGTATTCCTCTCAATTATCCCTAAAAACTCTAAGAGAATTAAAAGATTTTGTAAAAAACAGTGATTCAAAAATTGCCAAGTGCACCGGAAAATTGGAAACAGAAGCTTCCTATTATTTTCTTAATGAAGAACTGAAAGAAAAATGGACTGTAAAAGATTCTCCACAAGATCTCAAAGAAGCTTTGGAAGATCTGTTAAGGGAAATAGCCGCATTTCTGATGACACCGGGTTATGATTCTTCGAAGGAACAATTGACTAATTATTTTTTTGACTTAAACAGCTTTAACAGCACCATGGAAAGATATAGCGATCATTATATTTCTATCTTGGATGCAAAAAACGAATTAATGACTTTATATTGTGTTGATCCATCCAATCATATCAAAGATATGTTGGAAAAAGGCAATTCTTGTGTACTTTTCTCTGCAACATTGTCTCCTTTAGATTATTATAAGCAACTCTTTGGAGCCGTAAAAGATGATTATTCACTCGTTTTAAAATCTCCATTTAATCAACAAAACCTGTGTATGCTTGTAAATCCAAAGATTTCAACCAAATACAATGCAAGACAATACTCTGCTGAGGCAATTGTTCAGAATATCCATTTAATTACAATGCATCGTGGCAATTACATGGTCTTTTTCCCATCTTATCAGTATTTGGAATTGATCTATAATGCTTTTGTTAAAAAATATCCTACTATTCATACCAGCAAACAAACCCCCTATATGAGTGAAAGACAACGTGAATCCTTTTTAGAATCCTTCAAACATTCTCCTGAAAAAACATTTGTGGGATTTGTGCTGATGGGGGGAATTTTCGGAGAGGGGATTGATTTAATCGGCAGTCGTTTAAGCGGAGCTGTCATTGTGGGTGTGGGATTACCGCAAATTGGTTTTGATAGAGATATTATCAAAGACTATTATCAGAAAAAAATCGGAAAAGGCTGGGAATATGCTTACATTATTCCAGGAGCCAACAAAGTAATGCAGGCTGTGGGGCGAGTCATCCGTTCCCATGAAGATAAAGGAGTAGTTATGCTCATTGATGAAAGGTTTATTCATAAACCTTATCCTTCTATATTTCCTGCAGACTGGTCACATGCAATAAGTGTAAGAAATGAACGGGAGATGAAAAAGATTCTAAAGGAATTTTGGAATTAGGACTATTAGTAATTTATCTCTACTTTGATATTTGGAAATAAAATTTTGTTAAATAACCAAATCACCAGAAAGGAGTCAGAATGAAAATTTTCATATTAGGTGCTGGAAAAATGGGGAAATGGTTTGCCGAGGAATTAAACCACGATCATGAAGTGGCTATTTTTGATTGGGATTCAAAGCAGATGAAACATCTTTTTAATGTGAAACGCTTTAAAGAAATTCAAGAGATAAAAGATTACAACCCTGAACTTGTCGTCAATTGTGTAAGTCTCAACAATACGGTTAAAGCTTTTCAAGAAATTGAGGCCTTTATCTCCGATTCAACAATTCTTTCTGACATTACCTCCGTTAAATACGGTTTGGAAGATTATTATAAAAAAAACAGCCGACACCCTTTCGTATCGACACACCCAATGTTTGGTCCCACATTTGCAAATATCAATGATTTAACCTCAGAAAATGCGGTTATTATAAAGGAATCGGATGAGTTTGGGAAAAAGTTTTTCAGAGAGTTTTTCTCCTCTCTGAAATTGAATATCTATGAGTACTCATTTGAAGAACATGACAAAACCATGGCTTATTCTCTGGCAACACCTTTCATCTCATCACTGGTTTTTGGTGGGTGTTTAGAAGAAAAGGCAGTTCCGGGAACAACGTTTAAAAAACAAATGCATATCACCCGGAAACTTATGTGTGAAGACGACTATTTACTTTCTGAAATTCTCTTCAATCCATATACTGTAAAACAAATTGAACGCATTTATTCTCAACTGGCATCCCTAACAGAAATTATAGAAAAAAGAGACTTTAAAGCCATGAAAAATTACCTGGACACAGTTCGTAGAAACATTAGTAATACTTAAAATAGCACATTTTAAGGAGGAAAAATCCATGAAAATTACTGTACTGGGATTTGGAAGTTGGGGAACTTCTATATCTAAACTTTTGGCACAAAAAGGATACGACCTCATCGTATGGACCAAGGATGAACGGGTGATTGAAAGTATGCGTTGGTCTGAAAACCCTTATTATTTTCCAAATGTAAAGCTTCCTAAAAATATATATGTAACAAACGATTTGAAAAAGGCCGTATCATCAGCTGAAATTGTTGTAATTGCCATACCTACCCAGGTCATAAGAATGGTATTAACAGAAATAGACCTATCCGGAAAAACCATCATCAACTTATCAAAAGGAATAGAAATCAACACGGGTAAATTCATCCATCAAATATTCCAAGACCTCTTTAGAAAAAATATAAACTACTGTTCCCTCTCCGGTCCCACTCATGCTGAAGAAGTGATGCGTGAAATACCTACCAACATTGTTGCAGCAAGTAAAGACGATAAAACATTAAAAACCGTACAGAATATTTTCAACACCAATTATTTCAGAGTCTATACCAATCAGGACATCTTGGGTGTTGAACTTTCCGCTGCCCTTAAAAACATATATGCCATTGCAGCAGGTATTATTGATGGGTTGGGCCCATGGGATAATACCAAAGCGGCATTGATCACAAGGGCTTTAATGGAAATGAGACGATTTGGAGAGGAGATCGGAGCGAAAAGAGAAACTTTTATGGGGCTTTCCGGAATAGGTGATATGATCGTGACTTGTACAAGTCAACACAGTAGAAACCGATTTGTAGGCGAAGAAATCGGGAAGGGAAAGAATATACAAGAAATCTTGGCGAACATGTATATGGTGGCTGAAGGGGTCTATACAGTCAAAGCATTAATGCAAAATGTAAATGTAAAACAAACTGAAATGCCAATTGCGGAAAAGATTTATCAGGTGATTTACGAGGATAATGACCCCTTAAAATGTATTGAAGAACTAATGGAGAGGGAACTTAAACCAGAATTCTGGTAAAAGGAGCAGAAATAAAAGGATAATGAATTTTTAATTCTTTCTTACCTGATCTAATGTCATCTGCATCCTTTGATGAATTTCTGATTCAAACAATTCATAAGTCTCAAAGTCCTCAGGGTGAATCGGATTCAGAATTACTGCATCTACCTTGGCCGGGCGAACAATCCAACTTTTTCTGGGCATGGCCTTACCCGTTCCGTCCACAACAACCGGAATAAGCTGTTTTTTACTTTTATAGGCGATTTTTAGACTTCCGGGGGCAAAAGGCGCAATTAATCCATCTTTTGTTCTCGTTCCCTCAGGAAAAATACCAATACATTCTCCTTTTTTCAAGTACTCCAAAATCTTTCTTAATGCTTTAACGGCATTTTTCGGGTCTTCTCGATCGATAGTGATACAAAACAACTGCATAGCCTCTTTGAAAAATGGTGCACGATTCAATTCTTCTTTTGCAAGAAAAAAGATCTTTTCGGAAATATAACCTAAAACCAACATGGGATCGAGATAGCTCTGATGATTCATACAAATGATGTAATTATCTTCCGAGGGTATGTTTTCAATGTTTTCTATTTGTGGATGAATACCACACCAGGTGAATAATTTTCTGGAAAAAGCCGGAGATCTCTTTCGGATATATCTCTGAGCGGCTTCTCCACCTTCTTTTTCTTTAATTTTAAGTGCTTTTTTCAATTGTATGTAACCGTACAAAAGAATTATAACGGCTGCCACAAAATAATAAATAGTATAGAAAAAAAAGGCGATTTTTTTCATTTTCCTATCTTCTCCTCTAATTGAAATCAAAATAATAAAAAGGGGCAACGAAATCATTACCCCCCGATTTTCCAAATAAAAAGTTTTACGGTGTTACTAATGCTAAGATTGCTTTGATTGAATGCATTCTGTTTGCAGCCTCATCGAAGATGACACTTCTCGGACTGTGAGCAACCTCATGTGTACATTCTTCACCATAATGAGCGGGCAAACAGTGCATAAAAATAGCCGTTGGTTTCGCTTTATTAAACTTCTCCATATCAACCTGATAGGCTAGGAATTTCTTTTTCTTTTCTTCTGCTTCAGCTTCCTGTCCCATGCTTGCCCATACATCCGTATAGACTATATCGGCATCTATGATTCCTTCGTTGACATCATTTGTAACGTTTATTTCAGATCCCGTATCATATCGCTTAACAATTTGTTTTGCATCGTTGATGACATCTTCAGTGGGTTCAAATCCCGGAGCTGTAATAGCAGTTATGTGTGTCCCCATAAGTGCTGCAGAGAATATCGTGGAGTTGCATACGTTGTTTCCGTCACCGATATAAGCTATTTTTAAATCCTCAAAGCGCCTGAATTTTTCATAAATCGTCAAAAAATCCCCCAAGGCCTGTGTTGGATGTTCGTAATCACATAGCCCGTTTATTACCGGTACAGTTGCATATTCTGCAAGCTCTTTAACCGTCTTGTTTTCAAACACACGCGCCATAATCACATCCACCATTCCTGAAAGAACTTTAGCGATGTCTTCCGTTGTTTCTCTCTGGCCTAATTTGATGTCGTCCGGACCCAAATAAATCCCATGGCCACCCAAATGGGTCATAGATGATTCAAAGGATACCCTTGTTCTGAGTGAAGGTTTCTGAAAAATCTCAGCAAGCGTTTTGTTCTTTAAAATTTCCTGTCTTTGGCTCATATTTAAGCCTGTTTTCAATGAAATAGCCGTTTCAATAAACTGGAAAAATTCCTCAGGTGTTAAATCTTTGATACTAATCAGATCTCTTCCTTTAAGGTTTACTGACATACCACACCTCCGTAGTTAAATTAAATTATTTAGTTCTCTCTAAGGCAACTGAGGCAGCTCCGAGGATAGCCCCCTTTTCCTTCAATTCGCTGATGATTATATCATAAGAATGAGATAAAGATGGATAGGTATGCTCATGAGCAACTTGTTTAACCTCTTCAAGAAATATATCACTGGCTCTTGATATGCCTCCAGATAGAATAATCAAATCCGGATTAAATATATTAACCAAGGAACCGATACCTATTCCCAGGCCCCAGTTAAATTTTCTAACTACCAGGGTTGCCAATCGGTCTCCTTCTTTAAAAGCATCGAAAATCGCCTTTGCGTCTACCGGTCCATTTCCTGAGTATTTGAACACAAGTGAATCGGGATAACGTTCTTGAAATATTTTGACCCATTTACGCATACCTGTGACAGACGAAAAAGTTTCGAGACAGCCTTTACTGCCACAACTGCAAACAGGGCCACTGGGATCTACAATCATATGACCGATTTCACCACCATATCCATGTCCCCCAACTATGAGATGCCCTTCTGTATACGCTCCCCCTCCTACACCCGTTCCAAGGGTAAGTACGATGAAATTATCAATGTTTCTTGCAGATCCAAACCACCTTTCACCTAAAGCCGCTGCCTTTGCATCATTTTCAAGATAAGCATCATATCCGGTACTCTCCTTAATCATTCTCACCAGTTCAACACCATTCAAGGCTGTAATATTGTTTGCGTACATTATTACACCATTTTCTCTGTCTATTGAACCCGGAGATCCTATTCCAACCTTTACAGGCTCATCCAGGGCAATTTCTTTGATTAAACCGATAATTCTATTACAAATCATTTCCGTTCCTTCATTGACAAGCGTTTTAGTTGTTTTTTGTCTGGTGATTTCACCATTCTCATCAACGAGAGCGGCCTTTATATTTGTTCCTCCCAGATCCACGCCCACTATCTTCATCTGCTTACCCCTTTCTCTTCAATATCTCAATTTTAACTGATGAATAGAAATATTTATCTTCTATACTGTAATGTTCATTTTTTTCAATCTTGTAATCTTTGAAGGACTCCAAAATGATTCTTCCTCCGGGTTTAACAAGTTCTGTTGTATTAAAAAGTCGCTTAGTCATTCGATGGAACAACACTTCATTAAATGGCGGATCGATGAAAATGATATCATATGTATCAGGTGGTTTCTTTAAAAATCTTATCACATCTTTCTTGTAAATTCTAACATAATCTGAAACACTTAATCGTTGCACATTATTTTTCAACGTTTTAATGGATTTATCCGAAATATCCACAAAAGTAACAAAAGAAGCTCCTCGACTTAAGGCCTCTAAACCAATCTGTCCGCTACCGGCACATAAGTCCAAAAATGTAGTGTTTTTAACAGGTTGCTTTGATTCAAGAATTGAAAAAATGGCATTCTTTACCTTAGAAGGTGTATATTTTGTTCGATTATCTTCAACCTGTTGAATCTTTTGATTTTTGAATTTTCCTGTAATAACAGACAACGACTCCATTTTA
This sequence comes from Thermotogaceae bacterium, assembly GCA_030445775.1. Lineage (GTDB taxonomy): Bacteria > Thermotogota > Thermotogae > MWEM01 > MWEM01 > JASUTC01. The sequence continues at coordinate 71,026 of JASUTC010000001.1, forward strand.
TTTCACCTTATCTTTTGTGACTCTCATTTTAAAAAATTCATCTTTGGAACTAAAATTTCTTCAAGAATCCTGTCAATTTCTCCACATGATTTATAAAATCTATTGATAAACGGTGTTAAATTAGATAGAAATTTAGATAATCTTTCGAATTTAATAAAAAAGGTTGTCAGAACATTTGGAACACCTGAAAGAGTCTCTCCTTCAGAAGGGAGAAAGATATTGGGATAAGTTTTAGAAACAATGTGATTGATCATTGCCGCAATGGCTCTGTTTTCATTTTGAGTGTTTTTTGAACTTTTAGGCATTCTCAACGAAAAAAGGACTTGTTCATCTTGAAAATCGAAACGATATCCCTCTTCTTGCCACATTTCATAAGACAATAAAAGTTTTATGAACTTTTCTTCTGAAAATAAACCAGCTGCAGAAAGTAAATTCCTGCCATAAACACCTTCTCGATTAAGGAGTTCTACAGTTTCCGGCTTTTTGCCGACTATCGAAAAAGAAGGAATGGGAACCGGATCTGAAAACATTCCCAAAAACATCTTCAGGCTTGATTCCTCAGGCTGGGGGATCTGTAATCTTCTGAACAGCTCTCGGTATTCTTCAATAAATTCTTGGGGAATGGGAATCTTTTTTTTCGCGATTGCCTTTTTGGAGGTGTCTTTTGTACTCGTCAAACCAATGATAAAAGGACCGGTTTTGGAAACATAGATGAACAACGACGGGAATCCTTTTGTGTAGATAAACAACCCGAGAATTCTTTTTCCGCTTTTCTGAGGAGTAAAAAAACCTTTAAATGAATATTCACTGATTGTGTTTTTAAATATTCTTTCAAGATCTGCCGTTACGGTTTTTGGACCAAGTTTAATAAATTCCTCGCTCATTTTGATAGCCCTTCTTCATCATTTGTGTTTTTTGATCAACTGTAGAAATCTTTCTCCATATTTTTTCAGCTTTTTTTCCCCGATACCTTTTATTCTCAATAATTCTTCATCTGTAAGGGGTTTTATCAAACTCATTTCCCTTAGGGTATAATCGTGAAATACGATGTATGGAGGAACATTTTCTTCAAGGGATATTGTCTTTCTCAAAGCCTTTAATTCATCGTATAATTTTGGGTTTGGTTTATGATCAGCCTTTATTAAAGAAGTTTTTTTCATAACCTTTTTTCCGCTTTTTAGAACTTCCCATGATTTCTTATTGAGTTTTAAGATTGGGTATAAGCCATTACTAACATCCAAATACCCTTCCGCGGATAAAAAGTTAATCAGTTCTCTGATATCCTTTTCTCTGAGTTGTTTCATTATGCCATAAGTAGACAACCGCTCAAAACCATTGAGTAAAATCTTGGAGCTTTTCGAGCCTTTAAGGACCTTTGCAACAGTTGAAGCACCATACGATTGCTGCATTCTGTAAACACAAGAGAGGATTTTTTGTGTCTCAATGGTGATATCTTTTTCGATTAGATTTTCATCAAGACAATTACGGCAATTCTGACAATCCTTTTCACCCGTTTCTCCAAAATACAATGAAATTGATTTCCACAAACATTCGTGAGTATGGCAAAAATTGACCATATCTTGCAATTTGGAATTGGCAATCGTTAACCTTTCATCGTTCAACTCGGATTTCTCAATCAAAAACCTCTGTATGCTCTTATCCACATCACTATATAACAAATAGGCCTGTGAAGGCTCTCCATCCCGACCGGCTCTTCCGATTTCCTGATAATAGGATTCCAGGGTTTTTGGCATATTATAATGAACAATGTATCGAATATTGGGTTTATCAATTCCCATACCAAAGGCATTTGTCGCAACCATCAGCTCTATGTCCTCAAGAATGAACGCTTCCTGCATTTCTTTTCTGCGTTCTGCGCCCATTCCAGCATGATATTTACCGATTCTGATCTTCTTTTTCTTCAAATAAAGAAACAATTCATCCACTGTTTTCCTTGTGGAGCAATAGATAATACCGGATTCTCCGGTTCTTTTATCAATAAGACCTTCCAGGAATTGTCGTTTGTTTTTCCCCTTTATGACTTCTATATAAATATTAGAGCGCTTTAACCCCATATCAAACGTCTGAGGTTGATTCAATCCCAATAATTGCTTAATATCCTGTCTGACCGCTTGGGTTGCCGTAGCTGTAAAAGCACTAATAACCGGATTTCCCTTCAAATTAGAGACAAAGTTCTTTATTAATTTATAACTGGGGCGGAAATCATGCCCCCACTGTGAAACACAATGTGCTTCATCAACTGCTACTTGTTCAATCCCAACCGTTGAAAGTCCTTCCAGAAAATAAAATGTATTCAATCTTTCCGGTGCAATATACAAGATTTTGCAATCACCCGAAATGAATGCATTCGTTCTCTCTTGAATCTCTTCAGTGGTTAAACTACTGTTAATATATGTCGCATTGATATCCATTGATTTCAGATTATCAACCTGATCTTTCATCAATGAAATCAAGGGCGATATTACGATACTCTTCCCTTCAAAAAGTAATGCGGGTATCTGAAAACAAAGGGATTTTCCTGATCCTGTAGGCATGATGGCTAATGTATCATTTTTTTTCAAAAGGGATTCAATGATTTCTCTTTGTCCCTTTCTAAACTGATCATATCCGTAATAATGTTTTAGAATCTGTTGTGGGTTCCATTTTTTGGTATTTATCAACGATGGACAGAACTCCTTAGTTTTAATAAATCTGTGTCTTCTTATCTCTTTCTTTGAAAGAGATCACTTACAGACCATAATGTTTAATATGTATTCATCGGTTATTTTCATTGCTTTAGACCCGATGTTCGCAAGGTTTTTGATGGTGTTTTCAATATCGTTTTCAATAATCCCATCATTCTCAGTTGCACCATTCCCTTCAATGGCCAGTTTGGCTGCGAGATAAGCTGCATTAACTCCTGAAGCCACTTTTAATGCGCAGCCTGGTTTGGCCCCATCACAAATCATGCCGGTCAAATTTGCTATTAAGTTTTTTATTGACAGAATTATCTCTGCTTTGCTGCCACCCATTAAATAAGTCAACCCTGCTGCAACACCTGTTGAAGCGGCAACCACTCCACAAAGCGCCGATAGCCTTCCCAAATATGATTTGATGTGTATCGCCAACAGATGACTCATAGCCAAAGCTCTTAGCATTCTTTCTTCGGGGATGTTCATTTTTGCAGCATACGAATAAATTGGTATTGTTGCGTTAATCCCCTGATTCCCACTTCCACTGTTACTCATGGCCGGGAGAACGCAACCTGCCATCCTGGCATCAGCTGCTGCTGCCGTCATTGCTACAATATATGAAGATAAACAATTACCGAAATCAGCATTGTTTGTTCTCAACATCATTGTTTTTCCTGTTCGTATCCCATAATCCCCTATTAATCCTTCTTCAGAAATAGCCATGTTTAACTGAACGGCCTTTTTAAGAAAAAAAAGATTTTCTATGGCTACTTTTTTTGAAAATTCTACAATGGTTTCAACATTAAGATCTGAGTCAAATTGATCATTCCCATTTTTTAGATCACCAGGTTCTTTTTTAAATAAAGTTTTATTATCCCGTTCAATGAGCGAAATATTTGAATGCTCCTCTTGGATGACAACTTTGGCTTCATGCGTTATATCTTTGTTATAACATATGCATTCTACAAACAAGGGGTTTGAGTGCTTTTTTATTTCTATTTCGATTTCTTCTCTTTCAAGCTTTTCTTTTGCCCGCCGGATATGTTCAGTGGTTACATGTTTTAAAACTTCCAAGCCAAATTTCGATTCTCCTCCACAAGCTCCCAATGCCGCTGCAATATACAAGCCCACCATTCCAGTACCCGGTATACCAACGCCCATACCATTTTTAAAAAGGTTGGGGCTCACAAAAACATGAACCTTTCCTGTTTCTTCACCAAGCGTTTCTTTGGCTTTTGCAGCTGCAAGTGCTACCGCTATAGGTTCAGTACACCCCAGAGCAGGAACTACTTCTTTTTGTAATATTTTTAATATATGATCCATGGTCTCTTTTTTCATCTTTTTCTCCTTTCAGTTTGAATAAATTTTTGGCTATTTTTTTATTAGCAAACCTTAATAATAATCGTCAAGCAAATGAATGCATTATTTAAAAGCATGAAATTACTATTTTTAAGGAGATTGTTCAAAGGCTTATAACCATCACAAAAGCGGACTTGGGGGATTGTCCGCTTTTAAATGTGAGGGGTTTTTATATATTTTTCTTTTTGAGGGGTTTATTGCTTTTTAGTCTTACACATTTTAGACTCTCAAAAAAGAAAAAGGTTCAAATTAACCAAATATCCTTTCGGCCCCTCCCATGTATCCCCTTAGCACTTCAGGAACAGTAACTGTCCCATCTTTGTTCTGATAATTCTCTAAAATCGCCACAAGCGTTCTACCAACAGCAAGGCCTGAACCATTCAACGTATGTAAATATTCTAATTTGTTTTCTTTGTTACGATATCGTATATTTGCCCGTCTTGCCTGAAAATCTGTATCATTAGAACAGGATGATATTTCTTTGTAACTTTTATATGAGGGTAACCAAACTTCAAGGTCATATGTTTTAGCTGCTCCAAAGCCCATATCACCTGTACACAGTAGGATTTTTCTGTATGGAAGATCCAATTCACGTAAGATACTTTCCGCATCATTTGTCAGTTTCTCAAGCTCATTAAAAGAATCCTCAGGTTTTGTATATTTTACTAATTCAACTTTATCAAATTGATGAACTCTAATCATTCCTCGTACGTCTTTTCCATAACTTCCAGCTTCTCTCCTAAAACACGCTGAATACGCGCAATATTTTTTGGGGAGTTCGCTTTCCTCTAAAATTTCATCTTTGTGCATTCCCGCTAAAAAAACTTCTGCGGTGGGAATTAAAAACATGTCATCGGGTGTTGTCTTATAAGCCTCTTCTTCAAATTTAGGAAGCTGACCTGTTGCAAACATAGTGTCTCGTTTCACAAGATACGGTATGTTAATTTCACTATAACCGTTTTTTTCAGTTTGATAATCAAGCATAAAATTGATTAACGCTCGTTCTAAACGGGCAATTCGATCGGAAAGAACTACAAATCTTGCACCACTCATTTTTGATGCCCGTTCGAAATCCATCATTCCCAGTTCTGGTCCAATTTCCCAATGGGGCTTAGGTTCATATTGAAAAGTACCGGGCTCTCCCCATTTCATGATTTCTTTATTTGACTTTTCGTCTTTACCAACCGGAACATTTTCTAATGGAATATTTGGCAATTGTGAGATTAATGCTTCTTGTTTTTCTTCTGTTTCTCTTAATCGATCATCAAACTCCTTTATCTTGTTCCCAATATCTTTACTTTCTTCAATATTCTTAGCCGCTTCCTCTTTTTTACCTGCTGATTTTAGCTTTGCAACGGCCTTTGACAATTGATTTCTTTTTGCCTTAAGTTCATCAGCTTTTTGTATAAACTCCCTTCTTTTCTCATCCAAGGCTATTATTTTATCAATTTGTCTTGGATCTTCATTCCTGGATTCCATCGCCTTTTTTATCTCTTCAGTATTTTGTCTCAATATCTTCACATCTAACATTCAACTTTCACCTCTGTTATTTTATTTCCATTCTCCATAAGTAATCAATTTTGTTTTTTTGTGCTTTACCTCATGCCATTTGTATTTTGCGCCAAATTCTTTACAATACTTTTCAAAATATGGAAAAAATCTCTCAATCAACAAAGGAAGATCAATTTTTCCGGTTTCTGAGAAAAGAATCAATAAAACCCTGTTTATATAAGAAAACCTGTCTCCTTTTCTAATTTTACTGAACAATTCTTGAGAAAATTTTGGGATATTGATCATTTCCTCAAATCCCCTTTTAAAATGAACAGAAAGTAGTAAGGATTTTCGGTTTCGAGCGTTTAATTCATAGGCAATAATTTTTTGAAATTCACCTATTTCCAAAAAATTCTCATGTTTTTTAAAATCAACCGGTACTCTAATGATCTGATTATTTTTAATAATATCGGACATCATATATTGAATCTTTGCGGGAACAGCAATGGATAATTCATTTTCCAATCTGTTTTTAAATTCCTCATAAACTTTCATTGATTCTATTGTCTTATCTTTTTTATTTAAATACTGTAATTTACTCATCACAAGTTCTTCGTTCAAAGGAGCTATGCTTAAACCCTTTTCATATAATTCTTCTATCTTGTCTTCAGATTGGAAATTATCGATATCAATAAGTTCTAAAATGATACGGACCGCTTTTTCCTGGTATTCTTTTCTCTTTCTTTTGGCCCAAGTATAATTGCAAAAGGGTAAATAATCCCCTGTGTAAATGTCAATTGCATCTAACAGAAGACGTTTTTTTATCTCTTGATTGTTTTGTTTTTCAGCCTGATTAATACTATTTTCAAAAATCTCGAAATCAAAGCCAACCTCCGGAGGTTTGTTTAACCAGCATACATGAGAATTTGATCGGATGAAGAATTTCCCAAAAGAATCCTTTTCGAATATTTTATCCAACCCTTTTCTTAAATAGTATAAGTTTGATGATAAATTCTGCTTCGCCTTTTCCTCGTTCATTTCCGGCCAAAAAATATCACATAACTCCTTTTTTTGGACCTTTTTTTCATAATTCGTTAGTAGATACTTAAAAATATCCAGCGATTTCTTTGCTCCCGGAAAATCTGTTTCGGTCTCTTTTGAATTTTTAAAAAAAATAAATTGTGAAAATGTTTTTATATAAGCATTGTACGATTGTTTACTGAACATTTTTGCCTCCGAAATTTCTTTTTTTCACTTTGTGTGTTTTTGCAGGTATGTTTTCAGAACTTCTAATTGTTCCTCTAATTTAATTAAAGACTTTTCGATAGATACTTGATCTTCATTTTTGGCATATGTTTCAATTCTTTTTAAAGTATCTAAAACTTGTTCAGCATCAAAATTAGTCACACTTCCCTTCAATTTATGCACTGAATTCGCCAATTCTTCGTATTCTTTGCTATTTGCTATTTCTTTAATTTGCAGTAATTGATGCGGGTAATAATCCAAAAAATCAGAGACAATCTCGCCAACATCTGTACAGTTCTCCAGCAATTCGTGAAGTTTTTCAATATTGGCAATTTTCATTTCATTTGATGTGTTTATTCTGTGTTTGTTGATTTTATTCAATAAAACCTTTTCTTCAATCGGCTTTGTTATGTAATCATCTATTCCTGCATTTAAACATTTTTCTTTATCACCTTTCATAGCATGAGCAGTAACTGCAATAACTGTTACTTTAGACAGATTTTTTTCTTTTTCATACTCACGTATCTTTCGTGTACATTCTAAACCGTCCATTACTGGCATTTGTATATCCATTAAAATGATATCGTAATGATTTTTTTTAAAAGCCTCAAAGGCTTTTTCCCCATTGTCAACGACATTAACTTTATGGCCAAGTTTCTCAATAAGTATTCTTATTAGTCTGCGACTAATTAAATCATCCTCAGCAAGCAATAAAGATAACTGCTTGTCCATGATAATCACATCCCTTCATGAATCATGAAAATTTCTTAAGCACATTGTTCGGAATAAAAAAAGCAATTTTAGTTTATTAACCTATTTTACCACATCGTTTTGATTACTTATTGTAATAAAGAAAAATAATTTCGATAATCTTTTTCAAAGTCTAACAGTTTGAGATAATCTGTAATGGAAAAACTTATTTCTTTGGATATAATCTTTTCAAAGTTCTCCTTCTCAAATGCATTGTATGTTCTGCAGACTTTTGGTATGAGATACGAAATGTATAAAGGCTCTTTGAATGGATTTGAAAAATAATCACCCGAACTTAAAGGCGACTCGCCGATAAAAACACCTGTGTTTGTCCTATTGCAAAAAGAAATCAACGCTTTTATATAAGGATAGATAGAGTACCTTGAAATGAGAAAATACAATTCACCTTGAAAGGAATTGTTTTGAGGAATAATGGCAAATACACCTGTTTGTTCATGATATCTTGTGACTTGTTTTGGGATCAAATAGCCTTCTTCTTTAGTAAGAAATGACAAAAATATTTGCAGATTATAATAATTCTCACCGTGACCTTTTGCATCTGTTAGATCAATCAGCAATTTTGAAGGGTTTGAGTTAATAAGTTCATTCATCACTTTTCTTATGTCATAGATATTTTGCTCTGAATATGATAAATCAAGTATCTTCAATACTGTAAATTCTTCGTATGTCTTCAACTCGTACCAAGTTGATTCTATACGATCCTTCCATGATGAAAATTCATTCCACGGAACCTGTTTTACCGTTTCTTCAAATTGGTTATCCTCATATGAATATTGAACACTGTATTCATTTGCTTTAAAAAATTCAGGATAAAAATTTAACAGATACCTTTCACATGCCCAGAATCCTTTTTCTTCTTCCGTTTCTGCATAGATAAATTTCTTGAAATATTCCATAATTTCGTCAACGGATTCCTCGTTTATTGATTTGATAACAGAACCAGAAGGTATAATATTTCCGAGTGATGATTTGATGATCAATTGACCATCTCTATATTTGAATAAAAGAGGAAAGACATAAGCTGAATGTAGCGCACCTTCCCAAAAATCCAAATAAGTGAACGTATCCTCAAAATTTGTAAAAGCAGGTGCTAATTTTTCATAATATTCAAAATGACTGACAAATAACTTTAACTCATCCGATATATTTTCAACATTCCGGGAAAATTCTTTTACCTGATTCTCAGTAACTAAAGGATGTTGTCTGGGTATTTCCGAGAGAATGATCTCGATTTCTTTATTCAAATTTGGCCTAAAAAGAAAGTTCATCCATGACATAGAAAGGAAATATAATAGAATTGCCAATACCGTAAAGATGATTGTATAAGCGATTAAGGTTTTTTTCATTTTAATCCTCCTTTTAAACTGAAAAAATACCAAATAAAAAGCGGAGCAGAAATAATAAACATGATAATAGACAAGATGTTATACGTGTTGATTAATCCTATCAGTTCAACTAATATTCCTCCACCCAGGTAACCAACCAGAAAACCAACGCCTTGGATAATCATCCAAAAAGCAGCTTGTGCTTTATTTGCTTGTTTCTTAGGGATTTTGAAGTGAATATAATTAAAAATCGAATAATAAATAACGATATAATTCCATCCGTGTAGTATATGTGTTAATATCAACTGAGATGGAGTTTGTGCAAGTGGCGTAATAAACAAACGAATACCGATAGCAAAAATACCGGTTGCAACAAGGAACAGAGAACCTGTTTTTTTTATGATTGATTTCGCAAATAAAAGAAAAGGTACTTCACAAATTGACAGGACCGCAAAACTAATCCCAACAGTGCTTTCAGGAAAACCTTTTTGAGAGACAAGAACGGGTAAAAATGAACCACAAAAAGAAACACCCATAATACCTACTGTGGCAGTTATTAACAGAAAAATAAACGTTCTTGAATTTCCGGAACTGTCTGTAGTGTATTTTCTTTCACTGACTATTTCGTAAGTCTTAAGTTTTCTTGAAAAAGTAAAAGCTAATATTAGAGCTGTGGTAGAGATAATAAACATAAAGATAAAGCTAATCTCAAAGAGAAATCCTGAAAGGAGTGAAATAGTTGAAAATCCCACCGTACCCATTAACCTGGCCTTATCCAAATGCATACCTTTTGTCATGAGAGATTCCATAACGCCGGCTTCTCCTATAGGAACAATCGATGTGGCGAAAAAGCCGAAAAGAATTAACGCAAACAACTTTGGTAAAAAACCAGGCAATAGATAAACGGCCCATACTAATATTGCGGGGGCTAAAATGAGGTATTTCAAAGTTTTTTTCTCTCCGATCCTGTTCCTGAGACTAAACCAAAAAGGATTTGCAATTAAAGCCATACCAGGTATCACAGCCATTAAAGCCCCGATTTGAACTGGAGAAAAACCCGAATTTTCAAAATATTGTGCCATTATATTGATCATAGCAAGGTTAGAATAGATAAACCACTCCACCAATGATTCAAATAACATGTTATCTTACCCTCTTTAAATGATTATTATAAAAAGTACGTAATTCTCGCGGTGTAGGTGTGTGAACGCCAACGATATTTAAATCAAGCGCCGTTTTGACATTCTCTTCAGAATCATCAAAAAAAACTGTTTCGGCGGGATTAAGCTTATATTCATTGAGGATGTAGCAATAAATCTCCTTTTCAGGTTTTATCATTTTTACATGGGATGAAATGATCAAACCCTCAAACATTTTGAAAAAATCGTATTTATTATAGGCTTTGTGAAAAGATTCCGAATGAAAATTGGATAGAACAAACAATCTGTAATTATCTTCAAAAAGCTTATAAATAATCTCAACGTTTTCTTCTATAACAGGCAGATAATCAATAAAACCTTTGAGTGCAAATTTAATTTCTTTTTTTAATTCAGGGATATTTTTGGAAAATAACTCAACAGCTTGATCAAGAGAAAGGCTTCCTCTGTCCAACTCAGCCCAGTACTCTGTATCCATCATGTTTTTTTTTAACAAAACAGCTTTTTTTTCATCAAACATGGCTGTTAACAACTTCATAGGTTTCCAATCCAGAAGAACCCCACCAACATCAAAAATAACATTTTTATAACACATAAAGCCCCCCCTCGGTTTATTCTATTTATGCTATCATAAAGTGTATTAAAATGCAATTTTAATATTGATTGATGATCATTAAAAAAGGGTGTGATTTCTCACACCCTTTTTTACTCTCACTGTGTAACCTTTACTCCTACTATCTTATCTTTTCCCAATTTCTTTTTGATCTTTATCTTTGCTTCTTTCTGATTAACTGCATCAACACTAACGGATTTAATGATATCTCCGTTCAAATAATCCACGGTGAACCTCATAATACCGACCCCCTATATGATGATATGGATAATAATCGACCTACTAATAAAAGACGCAAAGAATCAACAACTTACTTCAAAAGTTATGAAATAATGTAATTAAACAATCTCAACAAGTTCTAAATCAAAAACCAATGTTCGTCCCACCAACGGATGATTCCCATCAAGAATCACTTCATCACCAAGGATATCAACTACCGTGAAAACAGCAACTTTGTCTCCTTCTCCCTGCATGTTCAGTCTCAAACCAGGCTTTAACTCTAAATCCTTTGGAAATTGAGATTTATCAAAGACAAAGCGAAGTTTATCGTCATATTCACCATATCCTTCGGCAGGTGGTATTTTTATAGTCTTTTTTTCACCCTCTTCAAGTCCAATTACAGCATTTTCAAATCCAGGTATAACTTGCTTCCCACCAATTGTAAATTCCAAAGGGTCCCTTTCTCTTGATGAATCAAATTCCGTACCATCTTCCAGTGTTCCCGTGTAATGTACTTTTACCGTGTCACCGTTCTTTGCTTTAGACATATACTACTCCTTTCATTTTTGTTGAAACTCAGGTAATAATAATCCAAATTCTTTTTGAATTTTATGATTAATCCTTTATCAATGATTCAATTATGATCAATTAGCCGATTTTATTATACCATAAACTTCATCAGATGATTTTCCTATAGCCGTTGGAACTTGAATCTCACCTGTTAAAATCTTCTTCTGGATTTCTGATAATTGATTTTCGATTTCGGGATTTTCTTTAAGAAAACGTGTAAAATAGTCATTGTATGCAAGTCCAATGACCCCTTCTTTTATACCCATAACGACATTTTTCCCGAATTCTAATTCCCCTTTATCATAAAGCTCTATAGCTTTCACAAGGGATTGACCTATATCTTTCAACATGCTGGTTAAAATGTGATCATTATATTCCGGGTGAGAGGATTCAAAAACAAGATGCGCATCTGAATCAACACCAATTGCCCAAGCATTATTTTCTACTGCTGCAGGATAAATACCGTTTCCGGTATTTGCTGCAACGTTAAATATTACATCCGCTCCATTTTGAAACATGACATTAGCCAATTCACGCCCTTTAGCGGGATCATTCCATATTCCCGCATAGGAAACAAGCACTTTGATTTTTTGATTAATATATTGTGCGCCTTTTACATATCCAACGATGAAATCGTTGACGATAGGTGAATCAACTCCACCTAAAACCCCTATGGTCTGTAAATCATTGGAAAAGTTCAAATTTTCCGATTGTGAAACTAACGCTGCAAGAGCTCCCGCTAAAAAGGCTCCCTCATTTTGCTTATAGGAAATCGCAAAGATATTTGACAAATCTCCTTGTGAAAAGTCTATTTTTGCATCATACAATATATATCTGTTATCGGGATAAAAACTGGTAATTCTAGTTAATGGATCAACCATTGGCCATGTCCCTACCACGATAATATCGTAATTTCCAAATGCCGAAAGTTCATCAATGGTAGGTTCCCAAATTGCAGGATTGTACTCCATCTCCACAATCTTCGTTTCAGCACCCATCTCTTCTTCTAAAACACTTAATCCCTTAGCTGCTGAGTCGAAAAAGGATTTATCCCCCAGTTCTCCATTAATCAAACAAGCAATCCTTAAAGGATCGGCAAGTACGTTTGATATAAAGATAAAAAAGATAACGAAAATCATTATCAGGCTATTTTTCATTTTCACACCTCCAATTAGTTGATGATATTTTATCATATGAAAACAATCTCATTCTTTCTAACCATTAAATGTTATAATACACGAAAGTGCTTTTTGGGGGTTGATGTTATTTGAAAAATGCTTTTGATATATTGGTGCAGATTGAGGAGTGTTCAAAAGAAGCGCTGGAAATCATTAAAAACGGCAAATTTGAAGAACTGCCAATTGTTCTTGATCAAAGGAGTGAGTTTATTACCTCATTAGATAAAGCGGAAAGTACTGATCTGGGAGCTGAAAAAACAGTGCTACACCGAATTGAAAAATTGGAGTCAAAAATGCTGGAAATACTCAAGAACAGCACAAGCGAGACAAAAGACTCTATTAACACTATTTCAGTTGGAAAAAAGGCCGTTAAAAATGGATATTTTAAATCAAAATTAGAATATGAAAGACACAATCGTTTCTTAAAGAGAGGGTAAATAGTGAAAAAATTCATTGATAACATACATATTTTAAAAGATGAAACAATCATAGAAAACGGGTTTATAGAAATTGAAGACGGGATTATTTCAAACATTGGAGAAAGTTCAAACAACAAAGCTAATACATTGGCACTTGATCTAAAAGGGAAACGCATATTGGCTATTCCTGGAATGATCAATTCCCACACCCATTCAGGAATGGCTGCATTAAAAGGAGCTGGTGATGACTTACCTTTTGAGCAATGGTTGTTTCAAACGATCATTCCCCTTGAAGAACAATTAGATGACGAGATGATTTATCTTTCTACAATGATATCTCAAATGGAAATGGCAAGAAACGGAATTACAACATTTGTAGATATGTACATGATGCTTGATTCCATCATCAAGGCAGTTGATGAATTTGGAATGAGGGCTTATATTTGTAGAGGTCTGCAGGATGATTCTTTAGAAGACGGACAGCGGTTGCAAAAAAATATTAAAGCATATGAAAAATATCATGGGACAGCAAACGGAAGAATTTCTGTGGGCTTTGGTCCACATTCTCCCTACCTCTGCTCAAAAGAATATCTAAAAAAGATTGCAGATGTTGCCCAAGAATTGAATGCCTTGATTCACATTCATCTAAAAGAAAGCCAAAAGGAAAGTCATCAATATACTTTTAGAGAATTGGCAAATATCGGTTTGTTTAACACACAAACCATAGCTGCCCATTGTGTTTACGCAGATTCAGATGACATTCAAGTTTTGAAAGAATTCAACGTTTCCGTTGCTCATAACCCTTCCTCAAATTTGAAACTGGCAAACGGAATAGCACCAATTGAAAAAATGCATCAAGAGGGCGTTAATGTATGCCTTGGAACTGATAGCGTATCCAGTAACAATTCTTTGGATTTATTTAAGGAAATGTTATTGGCATCACTAATTCATAAAGGGGAAACAAAAGATCCTCAAGCAATTCCCGCAATTGTTTCATTTAAAATGGCAACTTCAAATGGTGCAAATGCAGTTGGCCAAAAAAACATTGGACTTTTAGAAAAAGGTATGCGTGCGGATATTGCCTTTTTAGATATGGATAATATCAATCTTTTCCCTCTAATAAAGCCAATTTCGAATATTGTTTATTCCGGGAGAGGTTCTGATGTCATCGCCACAATGGTGGATGGTGATTTCATATACTATTTTGGCACTTATCCTAAAATCAATGAAGAAGCCATCAAGAAACAATTCATGGAAAAATACGTCAAATTGTATAAATGAAGGTTTTTTATGTCATTTTTCGACAATTTTAATTTAACTGTTTTTTTAAGGCAAATTTTGGTACGTTCTCCTGCTGTTTTATTTGCTTTAGGTTTACATGAATATGCCCACGCTTTTATGGCGGTTAAACTTGGTGATGATACCCCGATTTTGTTAAAAAGAAATACCGTCAACCCTTTAAAGCATATTGATCCTATAGGGTTAGCTTGTTTTATTATTTTAAATTTTGGTTGGTCAAGGAGAATACCCGTTAACAACTTATGGTTAAAAAACAAAAACAAAGACACGTTTATCATCGCATTTTCAGGTCCGGCCTTTAGTTTAGTATTAGCCATATTGGCGGCTTTTGTTTTTTATGGTTTTGGTATACATAAATACAGCTGGTTCTTTAATCCAAATCCAAAAAACACCTTTTTTATTCTTAATTATTTATCCGATGTATTAGGATCATTTATGGTTGTCAATTTAATCATTGCCATTTTTAATCTAATTCCCATTATGCCTTTAGATGCTTCAGCATTATGGTCTGTATTTATGACCACAAAGCATATGAAAACAGTGATGAAATATCAAGTATACGGCATTCTTCTTTTGTTGATTTTGATTATTATGGGGATTATACAAGCAATAATGTATCCAGTCATTTCGGGCTTTAACACCATGTTTATTAATTTATCCGGAATATTTGGATAAAGTTGGAGGGGTTTTATGAGAAGCGAAAAAAAGATTTATAACTTTTTACAAATTGAAAATGATATTTACAAAAAGATAGTAGAAGAACTTTTGGATGTTTATTTGGAATACATACCCTATCCGGTTAATGCCGTGATTAGTGATCAAAAAGAGGTTGTTCAGGAAGGCACTCATTTGCAAATCTTAGATGGAAAAGGGTTGTTTGGATTCGTAGATGGTGATCAAAAATTCTTTTTGGAAGATTCCATTAATAACAAAAACATTTTTTTGGGGGTTAATTGGTTTTTAGAACACAATTTGAACGCTAACTTTGATTTTTGTTCGCCATATTCAATGCGAAGGAGAATTATATCCGTATTGGAGCCAATGATGGTTTTAATGGAGGTTGAAGATTCAAAAGGATACAGTCATTCTCAGCGAGTGGCTTCTCTCTTCACTTCATTTGCAAAAGATTTGGGATTGGAGCCAAACGAAGGCGCCCTATTCATCCACTATGCCATGCTACATGATGTTGGTAGAATTGGGGTTGAACAATTAATACTCTACTCCCCAACTCGTTTGAGAAATTTTGAGGAAACCGGTCAAGATCATACAATAACTGGATCAGTTTATATATCAACCTTAGAAGTGTTAAACGATTTCGTCCCCTATGTCAGAAGTCATCATGAAAGATTTGATGGTAAAGGATTTCCGGATGGACTTAAAGGAGAAGAAATTCCCTATTGGGTGAGGGTTTTGACCATTGTTAATTGGTATGATAACGCACTAAATACCGTTGATTCTGAATTTTCCATTGGTGTGATGAGTGAAAGAGAAGCTTTGGAAGTCATTGAAAAAGATAATGGAAAACTCTTTGACCCCGAGATTGGCAAGCGATTTATTTCTTTCATCAAGAAAGGACAAAATGAATGAAATCATATAACATTTCGAGTATCATAGCGGCTGTGTGGAATCCAAAAGAAGAACTCGAATACTTAGACGCTTACAGCGGCAATACCGTATTTCTTCTTAGTTCAGATTTGGTGAATCTTGGAAATCATATCAAAAAAATCAAAAAAAAGGGGTTTAAGGTTTTTTTGGATATTGATTTTTGCGATGGTTTAGGAAACGGAGAATACGCCTTCAGATATTCCACTTTACAAGGAGCGGATGGAATTATTACCGTCAAACCTAAGATGATAGATATCGCCAACAGTTATGGTGTACCAAATGTTTTAAGAAGCTTTGCACTTGACAGCAATTCCCTGCTAAGAATCAACGAAATGATCACAAATATTAATCCGATGTTTTTGGAAATACTCCCAGGTAGTGCATTCCCCAATGTTTTTTATTATCTTAAATCAAATGGATTAAAAACGGACAACATGATTGCAGCTGGGTTAATCGAAACAAAAAAAGAAACGGAAGAACTTTTTAAATGTGGTGCTAAGGCTATTTCTACCAGTAAAACACAATTATGGTAACAGGAGGATAAGAACATGAAAAAAATAATGATACTGATAATGAGTTTGATCTTTTTGTCGGTTTTTAGCCGTGAGTTTTTGATAATTTATCCAAATGGGTTATCCATCAAGGGGGATAGCGTTGTTGTAAATTCTGATAGTTTTCAATTAGATCTTCCTGACAGCTGGATTGCAGACTCCTTTACATCTGACCCATATCCACAAAGTTATCAATATGTGGTTCAGAAAACTTTTGATTATTCAAACACACTAAAAGAATCGATAGGAAAAAAGATAAAATGGCGTTTTGAGGATGGCACAATCAAGGAGTATAAGCTTCTTCTGGATGATCCTCTATTATTATCTGATGAAAACGGTGTTTTTTCACCACAAAGTGGTACCGCTGTTTTTGAAGATGTTCAGATAAAGGAGGCAAAACAATTCCTTGATTTGCTTTTTACCGATGAAATTAAGCATTTGAGTTTTTCCTACATGTTTAACAACCTTTCCTATTCAACTGTTTATATTATGAACCTGGAAGATGAAAAAGACCAGGCTGAAATTATTGGAACAATCATCATTAATAACGCAACAAAACAACAAATTCAAACTGACCATTTGTATATTTTTTCGGGAGAAATTAACACAGTTTCAACTGATTATGCCGTTAAAGCCATGAGAAGTTTTAATTATGAAACAGATTCTTATAGTGGTGGTTCTACAATGGAAAGCTTCAGCGATTATAAGATTTATTCTATACCGGGCAACTATTCTTTTAATCGTTTTTCAAGAGACTATATTCAATTCTTGCATGCCAAAGAATCTTATGACATGATTTATACTTTTAATGCCTACTATTCCAATCGGAGTTCAGAATTTCAGACTTTCGATCAAACTATTAAATTCTCTAAGCTTTCCCAACCATTAATGGCTGGGAAAGTAAGAATTCAGAAAAACGATCAAGAAAAAACTGTCTTTTTGGGTGAAAACACCATCAACAATACCAGTAAAGGTCAACCCTTGGAAATTAGTTTTGGAAAAGCCTATGATGTGCAAGGAAAGGTGGAGTTAATTCAATCAACCCGGAGTGGAAATACCTATTTTGAAGCATACAAATTCACCGCGAAAAATTATACAACTGAGAGTAAAAACATACAATTAAACTTTACAATTCCCAGAGATTCTGATGTAGAAGTAGACGTATACGATTTTTCCCGACCAACAGCAACATTACTTCAAATCCCCTTGACGCTACACGGGAAAATGGAAGTTGGGGTTACTTTTGAAATCAGATATGATCGTTGAAGAAATCATAGAAAGAATCAAAAAGAATCTTAATCCAAAACGCCTGGAACATACGATGGGGGTTTTGGATTATTCAATTTTACTGGCTGAAAAGCATGATGAAGAGATCTTACCTGTTAAGATTGGCGCCCTTTATCATGATGCATACAGGAATCATAAAAAGAGTGAAATGATCCAAATGGCAAAAAAACATCAGCTTCATATAACAAAGGAAGAAGCGTTTAATCCGGTTCTTTTACATGGAAAATTGGCGGCCAATGACTTAAAAAATAGATACCCAAACCTATTGAGAATTGAGGAAATAGCCCAAGCCGTTGAGTATCATACCACTGGATATGTTTTTAGTTCAAAAATAGGTAAAATCATTTTTATTGCGGATTCTTTGGAAAAAAACAGAATCTATCCCGGTGTAGATGAACTGAGAAAACTTTCAATAGAAGATTTGAATACAGCTTTTTTCCTTATTCTTAAGGGAAAAGTCAGATTGGCATTAGAAAAAAATCATTTGATACTAAAAGAAACCTTAAAGGCTTATAATAGAGCGTTAATAAACAGGGAGAGTATAAATGATCAACATTCTTGAATTCAATTTGAATGAACTAAAACAACATTTCATAAAAAGAGGTGTCAAACCCTTTCGAGCAGAGCAGATTTTCGATTGGATCTTTAAAAAGCATGTTTTTGATTTTTCAAAAATGCTCAATCTCCCAAAGGACTTCCGGGATGTGCTTAAAATGGAATATGTCATTGGCTTCCCCGAGTTATCCAATAAACAGATTTCATCTGTAGATGGTACCCATAAATACCTTTGGAATCTGGATGATGGAGAGAAGATCGAATCTGTGTTACTTATCCATAAGGACAGAAATACAGCATGTATTTCAACTCAAGTGGGTTGCAGCCTCAAATGCGGTTTTTGTGCAACCGGAAAATCCGGCTTTTCACGAAATCTGAAGGTATCGGAAATTGTCGGACAAGTGTTGGCAATGACTGTAGAGTATGGAGAAAGAATAGGAAATATTGTTTATATGGGAATGGGAGAACCTTTTCTTAATTACGATAACCTGAAGAAATCCATTCAAATACTTCATTCCAAAGAGGCGTTTGATATTTCAAAACGAAGGATTTCAGTATCTACAGCCGGAATCATACCCGGTATCTTGAAAATGGCAGAAGATTTCCCTGAAGTAGTACTGTCTATCTCGTTACATGCACCCAACAACCGGATCAGAGAAAGATTAATGCCAATTAGTCAAACTTACCCATTCCAACAGTTGATTCATACAGTTAGGCAATACAATGAAATTACAGGTAAACGTGTGACTATTGAATATTTGTTAATCAAGGAAGTAAACGATTCTTTGGAACAAGCCGTTTTATTGGCAAAAACACTGAAAGAATTAAAAGTAAATCTTAATTTAATTCCCGTTAATCCGGTTAATCCTGACTTTGAAAGACCCAGTTTCAAACAAATCTCAGCTTTTAAGCAAATAATGGAAAAAAGTGGAATAGACACTGTTATTAGACAAGAAAAAGGAACCGATATCGCCGGTGCTTGCGGGCAGCTGAAAACTCAAAGTATCAAGGGGGAAGTGTTTTGAAAAAGATTGCTGTAGGAATTTTAATCGTTGTCGTTTTTATTGGGATGTTTTTCTTCTTAAAGGCAAGTTTCGCCAATGAAATCTTTATTGATCCTGTGATTTTCACCGTTGGACCCCTTGAGATCCGTTGGTACGGGGTCATCATCGCCACGGGTATCATCATTTGTTATCTTATCGGCAGAAGACTTGCGATGAAAGAGGGGATTGACGACGAGCATGTTGCAGAAGCATTAATAGTTGGTGTGATTAGCGGAATTGTTGGGGCCCGATTGTACTATGTTTTCTCCAGATGGGATATCTATTCCCAGGTACCGGGAGAAATCTTTAAGACTTGGCATGGTGGGATGGCCATTCATGGTGGAGTTATTGGTGCCATGATTGGTGTTTTTATTTATACAAAACTCAGAAAAAAATGTACCTTCACGTTTTTACAAGGTTTTGATATTGCCGCTTTGATGCTTCCTTTGGGACAGGCTGTCGGAAGATGGGGGAATTTTTGTAATCACGAGGCATATGGCAAACCCACCGATTTACCTTGGAAAATGTACATTCCGCCAAGGTTCAGAATGCCGGGGTATGAATCATTTGAGTTCTTCCATCCCACCTTTTTATACGAATCCCTTTGGAATATCGGTGTTTTTATCTTTTTGTTCTGGTTTTATAAAAACAAACGGAAGAATTTCGGTGAAATTCTTGCACTGTATATGATTTTATATTCCATTGCAAGGTTCTTTATCGAAGGATTAAGATTGGACAGCTTATATTGGGGAGAATACCGAGCTGCACAAATCACAAGTATTCTTTTAATCACCTTTGGAATCATTCTGTTTGTTTTGGTGAGAAAGTTTGGAAAGGGTAATCATTCTGAAAAAACACCTTCAAAGAAATAGAAAGGAAGCAATTTCATATGCAAGAAATTAGAAGAATCCCACCGAATGATTTAGAGGCTGAAAGAGCCGTTCTTGGCTCAATTCTTTTGGACCCGGAAGTCGCCGGTGATGTATTCGAAATTCTCAGACATGAAGATTTCTACAATCATTCCCATCAATTGATCTATAATTGCATGGAATTGTTATACGATGATGCTGAAGCCATCGATCCTTTGACCGTTTCCGATCTGTTGAGGAAACAAAAACAATTGGAGACGGTGGGTGGGGAACTGGCTATCGCACAATTGGCAGATAGCGTTCCCACCTCTGCTCATGCCACCCATTATGCAAAAGTGGTCAGAGAAAAATCCATATTGAGAAATTTGATAAACTCAGGCAGCAAAATTGTGGAGAGTGCGTTTAGTCAGGATGACGTTGACAATATTCTGGACCAGGCTGAAAGAAGTATTTTAAGTATAGGCGAAAGATACATCGAGAAATCCTACGCACCGATCGGAAAGATTGTTCACGATGCCTTTGATAAACTGGATCAAATAAAAGTACGTCATGACTCTCCTGAAGGTTCACTACTGGTGACGGGTCTTGCCACCGGTTTTAAATCTTTGGATGAAATGACAACTGGTTTTCATCGTTCTGATTTGGTCATCGTTGCAGCCCGACCTTCAATGGGTAAATCTGCTTTAGCCTTACAACTGGCCAGAAACATGGCCGTCGATTACGGATATAAAGTGGGCATATTTAGCCTTGAAATGTCATCGGAACAGATCGCTTTAAGATTGCTTAGCCTTGAATCAAAGGTCAATTTTGAAAAGCTCAGAAAAGCGGACATTTCAGCCGATGAGTGGAACCGTTTGACTGCCGCCGCAAGTAAATTCATGAAAGCCTCTATCATTATCGATGACGACTCTATGCTGGATCCCAGAGGATTAAGAACAAAAGTCAGAAGGATAAAAAAGGAATATGGATTAGACGCTATCGTGATCGATTATCTTCAATTGATGAACAGCGGGAGAAATCGTGAAAACCGACAACAAGAAATCTCAGAAATTTCCAGAAGCCTTAAAGTACTTGGCAGGGAAATGGATATTGCCGTCATCTCTGCCTCTCAGCTTTCTCGTTCTGTGGAACAACGAGAAGATAAAAGACCGAGATTATCCGATTTAAGAGAATCAGGTGCCATTGAGCAGGATGCAGACACAGTCATTTTTATTCATAGAGAAACTTATTATAAACGGGCAAAGTTTGAAGAGGATGAAGATGTGGGAGAAATACAAATGCTCAATCACCCACATCCAGCAGAGATTATTATTGGTAAACAACGAAACGGACCTGTTGGAAGTATTAACCTCATCTTTGACCCAACCGTAGTGGGGTTCTTCTCTATGGAAAAATCCTTTATCTCAAAAGAATAGGAAAATCAGATCTATGAAAATTCTTCTCATCAATCCTTGGATTTACGATGTAGCTTCTTTTGATTACTGGTTAAAGCCCTTAGGACTATTGATTTTGGCCAGAAAACTCCATGAAAGCGGCCATGAATTACAATTGATCGAC
Organism: Thermotogaceae bacterium; assembly: GCA_030445775.1. GTDB lineage: Bacteria > Thermotogota > Thermotogae > MWEM01 > MWEM01 > JASUTC01. The sequence goes on from JASUTC010000001.1 coordinate 92,832, forward strand.
TGTTTAGATAGATACGATCCAGATCTGATTCAATACATAGGAAAACCAATTAAAAGTAAATGGAATGGTACGGGAAAATTTTATTCGGAAAAAGTCAAAAAACCGCCACAAATGTCCCATATACCCAGATATTTTAAGCGCTATGGTTTACCAAAGCCCCTGTTTGAACAAAAACTAAAGGATTTAATCGAATCAGGCTTCAAGCCTGAATGTACGTTTGTTACATCCGCAATGACTTATTGGTATCCAGGTCCGTTTGAGGCTATTAAAACCGTAAAAAGGATTATCCCCGGTACAAAGATGTTTCTCGGTGGCAACTACGCCAATCTGATGATGGGTCATTCAAAGCGTTCTGGGGCTGATTTTGTTTGTAAGAAAAGTAAGATGTCAGAAGTACTTGATTTTCTCAATTCTCATGGAATCAGCATCAAAGAAAACTTTCAAAAAGAAAGTGATTTGATTCCCCTTTATGAATTATACAATCACCCAATGAGTCATTTGGTCTTTCTTAGTTCATTAGGATGCCCTTACAAATGTACTTATTGCGCAACTCCTTTTTTACAGGATTTTGTACAGGAAGAACCCGCAAGATTAGTAGAAGCCATCGATCGCTATGCGACAATGTTTAAGGTAAAAAACATCGCTTTTTTTGATGATGCCATACTGATTAACCATCAAAAACACTTTGACCAAATTCTACATAAAATGATCGATAGTGGGATAAAACAACGTGGTATAATGGTTCATATCCCGAACGGAATACACGCCAAATTGTTGAAAAAAAGTACCGCCGAGCTGATGATGCAGGCAAATGTAAAAACAATCAAAGTCGCATTAGAAACCATTGACCCAAAACTACAAGCTTCCACAGGTGGGAAAGTAACAAATGAAGATTTTTACCGTGCCATCAGTTTATTAAAAGAAGCTGGTTTCACCAAAGATGAAATTGCTGCATTTATCATGATCAACCTTCCCGGACAAGGTTTTAAAGAAGTGATTGAAGCCCATGATATTTGTCGGGATTTGAATATACTCCCTGAAATTAACGAATACACTCCAATACCCGGCACAATCGATTTTCAAAGAATCTTTGGTGACAATCAACTACCAGTTGGATTTGATCCTCTTTTATTGAATAACACCATTCTCAGCTTTTCTTGGGATAAAGGACTAACGATTGAAGAGATAGAACTCATTAAAAATTACAATAAAAAAGTGATCAGTGAAATAAAAAACGGAGGGTTTGACAGATGAAAAGAAAATTGATTGAGAAGGCCCTAGCAGTCATGAAAAAAGGCGGGGCAGATTTTGCGGAACTATTTTTAGAAAAACGCACGAGCAACAGCATGGAGATGAATAACGGGAAGTTGGAACAGGTTAACTCCGGACTTATTCACGGTGTGGGGTTGCGTGGAATAGCCGGTAAAAAGGCAATATACGCCTATACAAACGATTTATCCGAAGATGCTGTGCTTAACGCATCAAAAAGAATCGCCCAAGCAATAGAGGCTGATGGAAAAGACGATGTAGAGATGAATTTAACAAAAAGTAAAATGGGAAACTTAAGCCCGATTCTATTGCTTCCGGATAAAATCAAAAAAGAAGAAAAATACCATGTCATGAAACTCGCCAATGAAGGTGCAGTTTCGTACTCAAAACAAATCAGCGAAGTTCGTATTAATTATTTTGACTATCGACAGAATATTGTTATTGCCAATTCCGATGGCCTATTAACGGAAGATGAAAGAATAAGAACCCGTTTGATGGTATTTGCAGTGGCTACTAAAGGCAGCGAAAAAGAAACCGGTTTTGTTGGTCCCGGAGCAGGTATGGGTTTTGAATTCTTCAACACATTCGATGTGAAAGAATCAGGAAAAGAGGCTGCAAGAATTGCAGTGAAAATGATCAACGCAGAATTTGCACCGGCAGGTAAAATGCCGGTCATAATTTCAAACAAATTCGGAGGTGTTATTTTCCACGAAGCTTGTGGACATGCCCTTGAAGCAACTTCAGTCGCAAAAGGCGCTTCAGTTTTTGCCGATAAGTTAGGACAGCAAATTGCCAATGAATGTGTTTCCGCTGTAGATGATGCTACTATACCCAATGCCTGGGGCTCTGCCAATATAGATGATGAAGGAACACCGACACAAAGAAACCTTTTAATCGAAAATGGCATATTAAAAAGTTATCTCATCGATAAATTAGGCGGCATACGCATGAACATGCAATCCACAGGAAGTGGCAGAAGGCAAAATTATACTTTTGCTCCCACTTCTCGAATGTCTAACACATTCATCCTCCCCGGTAATTTCCTCCCGGAAGAAATCATTGCTAACACACCAAAGGCTTTATACGCCAAAAAAATGGGTGGGGGATCAGTCAATCCCTCTACAGGAGAATTCAATTTTTCCGTTAGGGAAGGTTATTTAATAGAAAACGGTAAAATAGCCAAACCTGTTCGAGGGGCTACATTAATCGGAAAAGGTTTTGAAATACTCAATAAAATTGATATGGTCGGTAACGATTTAGCAAGGGATGAAGGTATGTGTGGGTCATTATCCGGATCGATTCCTGCAGATGTGGGACAACCAACTATTAGAGTTTCGGAACTGTTAGTAGGGGGGAGAAACTGATGAAAATAAGAGAGTTCAAAAAAGTAGTATTTAAAAATGCCAGAAAAAAGGGAATTGACAACTTTGAATTATATCACATGAGTTCTCATGAATTTGAATGTTCCATCAATAAAGGAGAAATTCAGAGTTATAAGGATGCAGAAAATGGCGGTGCTAGTTTTAAAGCCTTGAAAAACGGTAAAGCCGGATACAGTTTCACAGAAGATTATACAGAAGATGAAGCGGAAAGGATCGTAACCGATGCACTGGAAAATCTTGAGTTGATCGACTCTGATGACGTCGAAGTCATTGGGACAACCAAATTTGAAATTGAAAACTGGAAAGATTATGATATGCGTTTTGATGAAATATCCCCCAAACAAAAGATTGAAGATACAAAACAATTGGAGAAAAAGATTTTGGAGAAAGATCAACGAATCGTTATGGTACCCTATTGCTTCTATAACGATATGTATAATGAGATTTACTTTGCCAATTCCAACGATGTAGAATATTCATATAAAAACGGCGGCGGTGGAATGTATGCCGGTGCAATGGCAACCAATGGTAACCAAAACAAATTCGGTGTGGATTTTATGTTCTCAACTGATCCTAAACAAATTGATATTGAAAAACTTGCTTCATCCGTTGCCGAAAAATCCATCGGTTTACTGGATGCCAAAAGTATCAAAAGCGGAAAATATCCGGTGGTCTTAAGTTACAATACGGTTGGCGATATTCTCGGTCTGTTGGTTCAGATGATATCAGCAGAAAATGTGCAAAAAGGGTTTTCTTTGCTAAAAGACAAAATCGGTGAGAAAATCTGTTCAGAAAAGATTACCATCACGGACAGAAGATTTTACCAAGACAGCATTTTCAACTGTCCTGCTGATTCTCAGGGCACTTTGACAAAGGATAAAGAGATCATCTCAGAAGGTGTCCTCACCACTTACCTTCACACTTTAAAGACAGCATTGAAAGATGGCGTTTCTCCCACCGGGAATGCCTTTAGAAGCAGTTATAAAGGCGTTGAGTCAATCCTGCCTGTAAACATAGATTTTGCCGGTGGACATGTGAGCCTTGATGGACTTTTTGAACAAATGGATTCAGGTTTATACATTACAAATGTACAAGGAATGCACTCAGGAGCGAATCCTGTATCGGGTGAATTTTCTCTTGGTGCTGAAGGCTACAAAATTGAAGATGGGAAAAAGGCATATCCTATTGAACAAATCACATTATCAGGTAATCTTCTTAAAATGCTTCAAAATGTCAAATTAATCGGATCAGACAAACAGATGGCAATGGTTATGTCCCATGGGATGTATACGCCTTCAATTTTAATCAGTGAATTGGATATAGCGGGAAACGATTAAGATGTCTTCTTCAATCCACATCAGTGTGGGTTTAACCGGTTTAATGGGATCGGGTAAAAGTGAAGTAGCCAATTATTTAAAAAGGACCGGTTTTCCGGTCCTTTTTATGGATCCAATCGGACATGATTGTCTTCAAGACAATGAGGTTGTCCAAACACTTGTTAACTCATTCGGTGTAAAGATTTTGGATGAAGACAACAAAATCAACCGAAAAAAATTATCCGCAATCGTTTTTAACGACCAAAAAAAGCTTAAAAGATTAAACACCATTTTACATCCAATGATGAATAAAAAGGCAAAAGATTGGATAAAAAGGCAATTTCAACAAGGACAAAAAATTGTTTTTATTGAAGCAGCAATTTTATTTGAGATGCAAATGAACAAATTTCTTGATTATATAGTCTTAATAAAAGCTGCAGAAAAAGATATGATCCATCGTATCATGAAACGGGATCATAAATCAGAAGTTGAAATTCAACAAATTCTTCAAACGCAGAAAACGAATGAAGATCGGGTTGATTACGTCATAATCAATGATAGTTCTTTAGAAGAGCTATACAAAAATTGTGATCATTTAATCAACAGATTAAAGCTTAAGCTATAATTTGCAAAAAAATGTTATTTGTGTTAGAATGTTCTTCTGTAAAAGGATTTAAAACCCCTATAGGGGGCGATCAGGGTTCGACGGAAGTTGACGGATCTTAGGAAGCGTGCCGAGTTTTCATCAGACTCGTTAAACGGGTGAACAATCAAATTAATTGACGAAACAGAATTTGCTTTAGCGGCCTAAAAAAGGCTGCCGTTCTTCAGACTGTTTAGCTCGAGACGGGCTGAATGAACGACGGTAATTCGAGCTTACTCCCATTCATTTCCGTGATGTATTGGAGGAAAATTAAGCGGATAGGATGAACAGGGTTTGCTTTTGTACCCGGTGAATCCGAATTTTAAACAAAAGCTACGCACGTAGAGGCCTTTTATGCGCTGCTTTCGGACGGGGGTTCAATTCCCCCCGCCTCCACCATTATCTTTTTTCCAGTTGTCTAAAGTTTTAAAGAAAGGCTTTAAATCTATTTCCTTTGGTTTGAAATCCATCAATTTTGATTTGATTTCCTTCAAATAATCTTCTGCAGTTTTTTTCCATGTGTATTTTTCCAATACCCTCAACACTGAAAGTTCTGAAAATTTCTTATAAGTCTTGTCAGACATTAGAGATTTTTTTAATGTAGCGATAATAGAATCCACATCCTCGGGATCAAAGAGGAAACCATATTTGAATCCATTTTCTCTTAATATTTCACTTGGCCCCCCATTTCGTGTTGCTGCTACCGGCAAACCACATGACATGGCTTCAATAACCGTTAATCCAAAGGGTTCATACACAGCAGGATTACAAAATATCGAATGGTTAACTTTTGCGGATCTGTAAAGTGCCGCTAAATCAGACTGATTTTCAGCATTGTAGAAAGAAATATGATTCTTGAGTTTAAACTCTTTGATATAAGCAAGCCACTCTTTGACAATCTTTCTTTCACTGTCTTTTAATCCATCAATGCCTTTATAGACATCTTGAATTCCCCTGACAACTATGAGTAAATGTGCCTTTTCTCTTAGTTCCTTGTCCTTTGCAAATGATTTGATCACACCTATGTGGTTCTTTTTTGCATCAATTCTACTGGAGAGAATGATTAAAGGTTTTTCATAATCTTTGATAGAATCAAAGGCTGTTTGGTCATCTTCAGATTTAAACTCGTTAAAGATTTTCCTGTTTACACCGGGGGGAACAATTTTGAAATGAGCGTCATCTTTAACATCTATCCAATTCTCGTATTTTTGATGGCCGTATTGCTCAAATCTTTCCATTTCAGTACTGACAAAATTAACACACGAATACTTCATGGATATCCTTTCAGCAGCTAAGCGTTTGCTGAAATGAAAGATACGCTCAAAATCGTTGATATTTTCTCGGTTGATACCCAATTTATCCATTTTTAAAGCTCCCAAAGAATGAGCGGTGAAAGAATAGGGAATTTTTTCCTTTTCTGAGATCAGGGCACAAGCTATACCTCCATCACCATAATGTCCCGTTAAAAAATCGGGAAAATTTCCTTCTTTTTTGTAAAATTTTATGATATTATCAGACCATTCATCCAAATAAGGCCATAAGTCTTCTTTCCTTAGGAAATGATCAGGTCCACAGGGAATTCGAAGGATACGTAAATTATCAATGCCTTCATATACATCTTGTTCACCTTCAAACTCCGGCCATTTGGAATCAATTATCTTTCTGGTCAAAATATCTGTTTTAATCCCCATTTCCGCCATTGCTGATGCTAATTCTTTGACGTAAACCAACTGTCCTCCAAAATCTGGATGTTCGGTCCAGTAACTATTTTCTGAGTCAAAATTACCTTGTGGATTTAAAAAAGCAATTCTCATTTTTTCACTCCCTTTTGGGCTTATAATCGTTTCTTGTATTACATTAAAAATTCAGACTTGATGACTTCCATAGAAGGCAAAGGAAGATCGGAACCGATCGTTCTCAGCCTAAAAGCTGCAACAGCACTTCCCCATTTTGCAGCGGTAAAGATATCCTGATGATTTAAAAGCCCACAATAAACACCTGACCAAAAACCGTCTCCCGCCCCTGTGGTATCAACAACAACTTGACTAACCGTCTTTTGATGCTGAATCCTTTTTCCATCTGAAACGAGCGCTCCGTCTTTGCCCATGGTCAGAATGACATTTTGTACTCCCAATTGATGAAATGCTTCGATATATTCCTCATTATGCATTCTTCCAAAAATGTGAAAAGCATCATCATCAGAGGGCTTACAAAGATAGGTATTTTTTAACACTTCCTTTATTGTTTGCATGGGATCTTCATCTTTTTCCCATAATATCCTCCTAAAATTTGGATCAAAACATAATTTCGTATTAGTACCCTCAATATCATCCATAATACTGAACACCGTTTTACGAGATGGATGATGTGAAATACTCCAGGCACTGATATGGAAAAAATGCGTTTTCTTTAACAAGCGAGCCATATCCGTAGGCTTCTCTATACAGTAATCAGCTGATCTAAATGGCAGGAATTTGGGATTCCCTTTGGATTTTGCAACAAAAACCATTGATGTATTCTTTTCCCTATCCACTTGTACATAGGTTGTATCAATTCCCCTTTCTTTAAATGTTTCTCTTAGATAGTCCCCAAAAGGGTCATCTCCAATTCTGGTTATTAATATTGCTTCTTCACCCAAATTCAGCAGATTTGCCGTAATGTTCGCTGGAGAACCTCCTGCATGCCTTATAAAGCTCTGGACCTGGGATAGACTTTCCGAATAGTCATCTGAAAGAAAATCAATAAGTGCTTCTCCAAGTAATAATACCCTTTTCATTATGATCCCTCCATTTTTTAAATCTCAAGACTAAAAAAAGCTTTTACCTCGTTTGCAATATACTGAGCTATGCCTTTTTCAAAAGGATAAGGCAGGATTTTGTTCACGGTTAATTGATCTTCAGGTAAAAACGCTGCCAAAGCTTGGGCTGCTTTCATCTTTACCTCATCGGTGATTTGCTTTCTGACTTCAACAGCCGCTTTCATGATTCCAGGAAAGGCTAATACGTTATTTACCTGATTGGGAAAATCGGATCTTCCCGTCCCAACAATTTTAGCGCCAGCTTTTAAAGCCTTTTGCGGGGATATTTCAGGGACAGGATTTGCCATCGCAAACACAATTGCATCTCGGTTCATACTGCTGATCATCTTCTCATCAACGATATCCGGTGCTGATACCCCAATAAATATATCTGAATTAACAATGATTTTCCTTAGATCACCTTTTTCATTAAGAGGGTTCGTTATCTTTGCCATTAAAATCTGTTCTTCATTTAAATTATTTGTCCCTTCGTAAAGTGCACCGTTGATATCACATAAAACAACCTTTTCAAAGCCATAACCAACCAACAACTTCGCTATGGCAATCCCGGCTGCACCTGCACCATTAATGACTACTTTACATTCTTTGACAGGTTTATCGACAAGTTTTAGAGCATTGATAATTGCTGCAAGTACGACTACTGCTGTCCCATGTTGATCATCATGAAACACAGGAATGTCGAGGACTTCCTTCAACCTTTTTTCAATATAAAAACATCTTGGAGCTGAAATATCTTCCAAATTAATACCACCAAAAACAGGAGAAATATTGATCACCGTCTGAATAATCTCATCACTGTCTTGTGTATCCAAACAAATGGGAAATGCGTTAAGATCGGCAAATTCCTTGAAAAGAACCGCTTTCCCCTCCATGACGGGTAAAGCGGCTTGAGGACCAATGTTCCCCAAACCCAATACAGCTGAACCATCACTGACTATGGCAATTGTATTGCCTTTTATTGTATAATCGTATAGATTGTCAGGATTCTTTACAATTTCTTTGCAGGGAGCAGCGACTCCGGGGGTGTAAGCTAAACTAAGATCTTCCTTGTTTTGAACGGTTGATTTCACATGGGTGGAGATTTTTCCTTGCCACTTTTTGTGGTGTTCAAGAGATTTTTTGTAAATATCCAAATTCTTCCTCCCCGATAGTTTTTTTTATTATATATTAAATTTCTCAAAATGCAAGGAATCAAAAGGAGGTTTTTTACAATGAAAAGATTTGTTTTGATTATTATAGTCCTTTTACCCTGTATTTGTTCCTTCTCTCAACAGTATTATCACTTTCCAACAGAGCATTTTGATGTATACTATCAAAAGGCTTCCAGAGAATCAGCCATTCAGTTGATACAAGAGGGAAAAACCATATTTGAAACTTTAACCGATTTTTATGGAATCCAACCCAAAAAGAGGTTAAAGGTTTATTTGCTCGATACCGTTGATTTTTCCAATGCCTATGCCGACATCTTTTCTAATGTCATCATTATTTACATCAACCGAAGCGGTTCTGATTATTACAACAACACCTATAAATGGTGGGTACCTTTTGTCTTTTCCCATGAATTAACCCATATTTTAGTAGCCAACAAATCGGACTGGACTAAAGATCTAATGGGAATTTTCGGCCATCCCGTTTTCATTCTTTATGATACTGCTTTCACACCTTCTCATTTTCATGAAGGAGTATCTATCTATTCAGAATCCCTAATTTTCGAAGAAGGAAGACTCAATGATCATCGGTATCTCTCATATCTGAAAGCCGAAATTCAGGATAATGGCTTCAGAGGGTTAACTTTAGCCGGCGGGATGACATCTCCTGAGTTTACTCCAACAGGGTTTAATTATTTATACGGTTCCTATTTTATTCAATACATAGAAGAACATTATGGTTCTCAAGCAGTTTCAAAAATCGTTAATCAATACGGTAATGAATACCGATTCAACTTTATTCGTATCGTGGAAGAGATCACTCAAAAGCCTTATCCCGAATTGATTGCAAATTGGAAATCTTGGCTATATGAGATAACTGCCAAACAATCCTCTTCTGATCATCATCAAATTGAAAACATCACTAACTCAGGCTATTATTCAGGAATCAGCGGTGTTTCAGACCAATATCTTTATTATTTTTCACAAAAGAAAGGGACTCAGACAACTTTATATCGAACTGATGAAACGCAGACATCATCAATGCTTTTACCCATACCGACAGATTTTGCTGTCTCCCCATCCGATCAAATTGCTCTTATTTACGCAAATTCTAACGGCTATGAACAATATGACCTTAACCTATATACTGGAAGGTTTATGGGGTCATTTAAACGGTTAGAAGGGATAAAAAGACCCGTATCAGTTGAATGGTTGGATGATGAGACATTAGTTTATTGCTTTTTGGAAAATGGGGGCACTGGTCTGGCTACTTACAATTTGTTAGAGAAGAAAACTACCTATCTTTTGTCGCCAAGTCCGGATTTTTACATCAACGATATCAGTTGCTATCAAGGTCGGCTCATTTTATCCATTACTTATAACGGAACGGCAGATGTTTATGAGCTGCATATCGAAGAAAACAAACTTCGGGTTTTATTCCAAACACAATCCGATGAAATAGATGTTTTTCTATGTCCAAAAGGAATCTTATTTGCCAGCAATCAGGAAGGCGAATTTGATATCTATCTTTATGATGAATCAGATTCTTCTCAGAAAAAATTAACCAATTCACAGAATGGAGCTTTTACTCCAATCTATTTCAACGATACGGTTTATTTTAGGGCTTATTCTGGAATGGGATTTGATTTTATTCGACTGATCCAAGGGGTTGATAAGCCCGTTGTTTTTGAAGGCCAAGCATATGATTATCCCGAAATAGATATAAAAGAAGATCCTGTAATCCAAAATGTTCTTGAAAAGTGGCATTATCAACACACACTGTTACCTATCCCCCGGTTCGGAATCCCCGCACTTTTCATTCTAAATGATCAACTTACCGGTATTGCCGGTTTCGCCGGATGGGATGACTTAAAAGAATGGATTTGGTATGGATATCTTGGTGGAATAGGAGAATTGTTTGCATGGGATTATTCTCTCATACACAGAGGATTTCCCGATTTTCAGTTGACTTGGAATGGAAACACCGATTACGAGGAATTACGGGCTGCTTTTCATTTTCCTTTTACCTTAAGAGAAGATGAAAGGGCTGCTTACATTGAACCAGCAATCAATTTGGGAGTCAATCATACACGAGACGATTTGCCATGGAATGTGATAACAGACTTTTATTTTCATCAGGCATTTAATCCCATTGTCTATCCGGATAATCCTGTTTCTGTACCTCAATTCTTTCAAGCTATTCAATTAGGGACCTCGGGTTTTTTCTCCCAAACAGGTATTGGATTGGCACTTCCTTATTCTATGACAGGAATGATTAGTCAGAGAACGGCTTATTCAAACACCTCATTACAGGCAGAAACATGGTATCCTATGAATTTTATACCATCTGTGGGTACAACTGAAGGGAAATTCAGATTATCATCTCCAATTCTTCATCTCGGTATGAATACTGATTTTACGAAAAAAATGCCCTATGCCGGGATTATAGGTGTTTGGATTGATGTTGGACTTCAATATTGGCTGGATTTCAGGTTAACAATTGATTTATACATTGGAGAAGAAATACAACCAAAAATTGGGATACAGAATACTCTTTTGGGAATGATCTAAAAATACAACCGGTTAATCAATTCTGAGTATACTCTCATGATAAGGAGCAAAAATATGATAAAAATTACAAACCTAACATTTTCATACGATGCGAAGGCAAAGCCTGTTTTAAATGACCTGTCTCTCCAAATCAAACAAGGAGAATTTTTTGGAATAATCGGTCCTAACGGAGCAGGAAAAACAACACTCTTTAAACTTTTATTAGCTTTTTTATCACCATCAAAAGGGTTCATAGAACTACTCGGAAAACCATTAAACAAAATGAAAAGGAAAGAAATAGCAAAAAAGATTTCAGCAGTTATGCAAGAATTCTACCCAGCTTATGATTTTACGGTTGAGGAAATTGTTCATTTGGGAAGAACACCTTATCTTAATATGTTTTCGGATGAATCAAAAGAAGACTGTATGATGGTAAAAAAAGCGATAAAAGAAACCGAACTGGAGGGTTTTGAAGAAAAATTCTTTAATCATCTGAGTGGCGGTGAAAAGCAGCGTGTCTTAATTGCCAAATGTTTTGCCCAAAACACACCGATTATTTTGCTGGATGAATTTGTTGCGCATCTTGATGTTGGACATGTACAACAACTAATTAAACGTGTCTATAAAAAAAACAGAGATGATGGCATTACAGTAGTGGGCATCTTTCATGACATCAACATCGCCTCGCTTTACTGTGATCGAATAGCCGTTTTAAATGATTCTAAACTTGAAACGATTGGCCCACCATCGGAAGTTATTAATAATAAGTTGTTGAAACTCGTCTATCATGCGGATTCATACATCATTGAACATCAAGATGATCACAAACCACAGATTCTTTTAAGGAAATAGTAGTATGTTTGTTCTGACCAAACTGATTTTAACGATACGAGTAGATCAAGTTTTTTCACTCAAACAAAAAAGGTCCATTATCAAAAAAATGAAAACACATGTACTAAATACTTATAACGCCTGCATCGCAGAAAGTCATCAGCAAGATTCCCTTAGATATTTGGGAATTACCATTGGAATTTTATCAAACAAGAAAAACGGATTGCAATCACTTTTAGAAAAACTCATGGAAGAGATTGAAATTATCAGTGAAGGTATTATCGAAAAAAAGGAAATTGACAATATTTAAACGAGCGAAAGGATTCGCCCGTTTATTTGTTGTTTTTATTTCTGATTTTTTATACAATTCGCACATTTACCGTAAAATTTTATGTTATGGTCTTCCGGTTCAAAACCCGTTTCCTGTTTTACCATTGCTTCAATCTTTTCAACCAGACGATCCGGTATTGTCATTGTTTCACCACAATCGGTACAAATAAGATGATGCTTCCCATGTTTGTTACTATCGGCTAATTCGAATCGAACGATTCCTTCATCAATCTCGATTTTTCTTAATAAGCCGAGATCACTAAGCAACTCAACCGTTCTGTATACCGTTGCCTTACTAATTCTTGATCGTTTATCAAGTAATTTCCTGTAAACTTCTTCTACACTAAGATGATCTTCAGGAGATTCAGCAAAAATTCTCATAATAAGCTCTCTTTGAGCTGTGATTCTGAAATTTCTATCTTTTAATTCTTTTCTCAAAATATCATTAACCATCTTTTTCTCAGCACCTCCCATATGCTATGTCTTAATCATTTATAATTTTATCAGTTTTACGTTTAAAATATAATACGAATAGATTATATTTTTGTTAATTTTTACTGTTATATCTTGAAATAATAATCGTTCCAACCACATTCAAGACCAATAAAACAAGGATAATATCCAAAATGTACGGTAAATCATTTATCATTGCATAAATCATAAACAAGGTTAGAGCTTTCATACCAATAGAATTTATTTGCACAAGTATATTCCAATTATTTCTTTTTCTAAGTGCACTTAATAGCTGAAATCCAAGGAGAACGATTATTGAAAAGAACAAGATAAAATCACTCAAGTTTCATCGCCTCTGTATGTAACAAAGCTTGTTTCAGTTTCAAACACCCTTATTTCATAAAGGTGGTACCGATGATTATTCAAATACAAATCCAATCGCTTCCAAATCCATATGGCAATTGATTCGGTGGTTGGTTGCTTGATATGATCGTTTAGGTAAGAATGATCGAGAATATCCAAAACCTGTTCTTTTACAATGTTCTTTAACACTACAAAATCTATGACCATTTGCTCCTCATCAAGTTTTCCTTCAACGATTACATCTAAGCGATAAGTATGTCCATGCAATCTTTCGCATTTGCCATGGTATTTTATCAAATTATGGGCTGCATCAAATTTAAAGGTTTTAGTAACTAGCATCTATTAACCCTCTCTCAACTCTAATCCTTCCTCTTCAATAACTTGTATTACAGCTTTAAAGTTACGGTTGAGTTCGGTTTCGGTTAACGTATGATTGGTTGATCTGAACAATACAGAGAGGGTGATACTATTATAGCCCTTTGGTATGTTTTTCCCACTGTAAACATCGATGATGGTTACATTCTCAACAAATTCGATATGCTTAATCTTTTTAATAATATGACCTATTTCAGTTCCTTTACTTACTAAAACTGAAAAATCCTTTCTGCTGGCGGGGAAATTTGTTCCCAAAATGGACCTCCATTTTCTCTGTGACAGCTTTTGGAGTTGATGTATCCTTTCCAGATCAAGTTCACAAAAAAAGGTAATGTCAGTAACAGAAAACGCTTCTATTATTTCCTCCCTGATCAGCCCAAAAACACCTATTTGCTTACCATTTAACAAAATTCTGGCGGATTGTGCCGGATACATGATCTTTGTATAAATGCTATCATTTTTTAGCCTTTCAAATACAATTTTTTCATTATCTATTTCCAGATGCCACAAAATCTCTTCTATTGAACCCTTGAAATTAAAAAAATCCACGTGTTGTTTACTCTGATAATCTTCGGGATCAATTACTCCTGTAGCAGCCATTAAAAGACTTTCAAGCTCTTGAAAATCTCCATTTTCATTAAGCAGAAAAGATGACCCCGTTTCAAAGAGTTTTAAATCGTACTGTTGATGTGAATGATTATATCCCAGTGTTTTTAACATGGTAATCAACAATGAAGGCCGTAAAATTGACATGTCTTTTGACAATGATTTCACAATTTCAATCTTGTTTTCATTCCAGGGGAAATTCTTGTCATTTGATATCTTCATAATATCATCCGGATCGATAAGTGATATGGGAATAATTTCGTTGTAACCGGCAGACATGACCAACTCCCTAATTTTGTATCTAAATGTTTGAAAACTATCTCTAGATTTTGAATAACCCTTTAAATAGGGAATTCTTGAAGGAATCTTATCATAACCAACGACTCTTCCGATCTCTTCAATCAAATCCACTTCTCTTTCAATATCCGGTCTGAACGTTGGTACGATCACTTCCCAATTATTATCATTTGATTTTTTTTGGAGGTCAAAATCTAAGTGAATCAAAGAGTCTTCGATTTGTGTTGTTGAATAATTGATTCCCAACAATTTTTCAACTTTTTCTTTTCTTAAAAAGAGTTGCTTGGATTTGATGGGATTAGGATACACATCCAATATTTCTTCAGCAGGAGTTCCAGATGCCAGTTGTGATATCAAATGGGCTAATCTTTTTAAAACATATTCGGCATCATTTGGATCTACCCCCCTTTCAAAGCGGAACGATGAATCACTCATGATGTTTAACCTTCGAGAGATTTTTCTTATTTTTACTGGATTAAAATAGGCAACTTCCAAAAATACAGTTTGTGTTTCTTCGGTTACTCCGGTACCTTCCCCGCCCATTATTCCGGCTAATGCAAGGGGATTTTCCCCATCGGTAATTAATAATTCATCACCGGAAAATTCCGGAGTTTCCTCATTTAACAATTGCAAGGTTTCTTTTTCTTTTGCCAATCTCACAACGATTGATTTATTTTCAAGCTTATCGTAATCAAAGGCATGTACCGGATGCCCCGTTTCCATTAAAATATAATTGGTTATATCTACTACGTTGTTAATTGGTCTGATACCAATTGACATCAAATCTCGCTTTAACCAGAGGGGTGAAGGTTGAACCTTTACATCCTCAACAATCAATCCAGAATAACGATTGCAAAATTCGGGGTTTTCAATTTTAATAGACATAAAATCAGATGTTGTTTTCTTACTGGTTTGAAAAGTAACCGGTTGGTCTTTTATAGTTCTGTGACCGTTTAAAAGCGCCTTTATTTCTCTTGCAACTCCCAAATATGACAATTCGTCGGGTCTGTTAGCGGTTATTTCCAGATCATAGACACTATCATCAAGATCGAATAATTGGACAACATCTAACCCGTTTTCAACCTTATCGGAAAATCGATAAACCTCTTGGGATTTCTGTTCCAGTTTCAGTTCCTCAAGAGAACACATCATTCCCTCAGAGGGTTCGCCACGTAATTTGGCCTTTTTGATCTTAAATCCGTCTTTCAACGTAGCTCCGATTTTGGCCAAGGGAACAATATCTCCCTCTTTTAAAGAAGTATCACCGGTTACAATCTGATATTGATGATCCTTTGTATCCACCTTGCAGATGATAAGCTTATCGGCATTGGGATGGTTTGTTATCCGTGTGATTGTCCCCGTATAAACACCGGATATTTCTTGCCAAGGTTTATCAATACTTTCCACAGATGTTCCGCTTAGGCTTAGCAAGCTATCTAATTTCTCATCCTCTATATCCAGGATATCGATATATTTATTCAACCAATTTTTGGAAATAAGCATTCTTTACCTCCCTAAAGTTCCTGTCTCAAGAATCTGATATCGCCTCTGACAAGATCTCTGATATCAGTTAGGCCGTATTTCAGCATGGTTAAACGCTCTATTCCGGCTCCAAAAGCAAATCCACTCCAGACTTCCGGATCATAACCAACTGCCTTAAAGACATTGGGATCAACCATTCCCGCTCCAAGAACTTCAAGCCATTGTATCTTCCCGTATTTATCTTTCCAACTGATGTCCACTTCAAAACTGGGTTCAGTAAAAGGGAAAAACGAAGGTCTAAGTCTAATGGTAATATCTTTTGAAAAAAGCTCTCTCATGAAATGTTCCAATGTGCCCTTTAAATGACCCACATTTACATCCTTATCTACAAACAATCCCTCTGTTTGATGAAACATGGGCAGATGTGTGGCATCATAATCGCTTCTGTAAACTTTTCCCGGTGCAACGATCGCAATGGGGGGGGCTTCTTTTTCCATGGTTCGAATTTGAACCGGAGAAGTATGTGTACGGAGTAAATATTCGTTTTCTTTTAAATAAAAGCTGTCATGTTCATCCCTTGCAGGATGCCAGTCAGGTGTGTTTAAGGCTTCAAAATTGTAAAACACATTCTCAATTTCAGGACCTTCTTTAACAGCATAGCCTAAGGATATAAAGATCTCTTCTATTTCCTTCTGGGTTTTCTTTAGTAGATGCTCATAACCGGTTCTTCTTCTCGCACCGGGCCTGGTAATATCAACATAAAGCTCTTCTTCCCGCTTTTCTTTTTCTTCAGAAACCAATGCCTTTTTTTTCACACTAAGTTGTTCAGTAATCATATCTTTACAAGCATTTGTTTCCTGTCCTACTTGCGGTCGTAGTTGAGGATCCAATTTACCAAGTTGTTTAAGAAATCGAGTTGTCAAAATACCCTTCTTTCCCAAGTATTTGACCCTTAACTCTTCAAGCTCTTTTTGACTGTCTACACCTTTGATTTCACCGACTGCTTGTTGCTTCACCTTTTCCAGTTCTTCGAATATCTTGTTTTTTTTCTCCATACATGCCTCCCGAGTCGTTCTTTATGCGTAATGTCTTCTATCAAATTCGTATAATGAAATGCCTTTCTCTTTCACATATTCCAAAATTGCTTTTTGGCTCATTTCGTTTTTCAGCTTGATGATACAAGTAATTTGCCATTCTTCATAAGCTTTTTTGATTACATCAATTCCTGCGTCAGAATCAAGTCCTAAAACGCCTCCTTTGATTTGCCGTGTTAACATCTTAAACCTATATACCGCTACCTCTATTGCTTCTTCAGAATTCAACATACCACTGGAAACGGAGACCATTCTTCCACCTTTTAACCTAACAACGGAATTGGTTTCGAGGACACGAATCATTTGCATTGCAAGAAGCAGATCATCTCTTAATTGAGTATCGGCTGATGCAGAATATCTCACCTCAATATTCCCAAAAGCTTCTACACTGTCTTTTTGTTGAAGCAATACCTCATTTTCCAAAAACGTTCTATGGGTATTATCATATTCAAAACTTTGACATTTAGCTAATATGTTTATATCAGATGATTTTAAGAGTTCTTCAGCTTCTGGGGAAAAATCAGTGGCAACAACCGTCTTGATATTATTTCTGAGGATAAATTCGGCTGTTGATAAATGAATACTCTCTTTGCTAATCAATGCTGAATTACTGTTAGAACGTTTTTGTAAATCCTTTTCAATCATTTGTAAATACACTTCATCGTTTTCTTTTTGAGAAAAGAAAACGGGGGTAAGGTTGATGAGTATTGTAAATCCCCCGGATGACAAATTTTTCATAAAACTGATACCGTTAAAAATTTGTCGATACACTCTTAAAGTGAGATGATTCTTGGTTATAAACTCAACATGATCGTACAAAGAATCTTCTCCTGCAATTTTCATCAAAAAGGCATCTTGATGCGGGTTATCGCCGTACTTAAAATCTTCAAGCCTTTCTAAGGTCAGATGTTGGTATTTCTCCTCAGCAAATAAAAAGGATAAGGCTTCATGGATGCTTTCTTCATATTTCATGGTACTGTAAAACGCCTTTAAAGCATATTTTCTTCTGGATTGAAGGGGTACATCACCACAAAAATCAAAACTTTTAATCACCTTTTCATAATCAGCGGGATCCACAACGGGAAGTACATCCCTGTAATTCTTAGCTGCTGAACGAATAATATTAATACCGCCTATATCAATCTTGTCAATCAATTCAAACTCGTCAAAGGTTTCCTTTGAAAACTCCTTGAAAGGACAAAGATTAACAACGATCATGTCTATATTGGGAATGTTCGCTTTAATCATCTGATCCAGATGTTCTGTTTTTGAACGGTCAGCAAGAATGCCACCGGCAATTCTTGGGCTAATGGTCTTAATTCTACCGTTAAACATTTCAACAATTCCGGTGTAATCTTCTACAGATTGAACCTTTATCCCATATTTCTTTAAATATTTATAAGTTCCCCCCGTTGATATGATATCTACCCCGTTATTGTTTAAATAAGAAGCCAGATGTTCAATTCCCGTTTTATCATAGACTGATATCAAGGCACGTTCAATATTCATTGCATCACCAGCTTGATAAATATTTCTTCTGTTCCTCGGTCAGTTCATCGATGGCGATCCCCATTGTTTTTAATTTTATCACTGCTAATTCCCTGTCTATACTTTCAGGTACAGTCATCAAGTGATTTTCGAGTTTACCCTTGTTTTCCCATAGATATTTCAAACTCATCAACTGTACACCAAAAGAGGTATCCATAATTTCTATCGGATGACCATCAGCTGCCGCCAAATTAACGAGTCTTCCTTCGGCAATTACATAGATGCTTTTTCCGTTTGGGAGCTTGTAGCCAATAACATTAGGTCTTGCTTCCCATTGCTCTACACTAAATTCACGAAGCTGCTTCATGGAAATTTCAACATCAAAATGTCCTGCGTTTGCCAATATGGCGCCTTCTTTCATCAAGGGGAAATGATCTTTAGTGATGACGTTGATATCACCGGTCAGAGTTGTAAAAATGTCTCCAAGAGGAGCGGCATTAGTCATACTCATGACTTCGAATCCATCCATGACCGCTTCGATTGATTTTATGGGATCAACTTCTGTAACAATTACCTTTGCACCCAGACCCTTGGCCCTTAAGGCAACTCCTCTACCGCACCAGCCATAACCTGCTACAACGACTGTTTTACCAGCAATTGATACGTTTGTACTTCGAATAATGCCATCCCATGTGGATTGGCCAGTCCCGTAGCGATTATCAAAGAGATATTTCATCATAGCGTCATTTGCAGCGATTGCCGGGACTTTCAGCTTACCCGCTGCATCAAGCGCTCTAAGCCTGTGAACGCCTGTGGTTGTTTCTTCAGAAATTCCCTTGAGATTTTTCAGGTAATTGGTATATTCTGTATGTACAATAGTTGCCAAATCTCCGCCGTCATCTAAAATCAGATCCGGTTCCAATTCCAAGACTTTATATAAATTTTTCCTGAAGGCTTCATCATCATGTGTATGTTTGGCGTATACTGTCACGCCGTAATGTTCTCTTAAGGCATCCGCTATATCATCTTGAGTGGATAATGGGTTTGAACCGGTTACCCAAACCTCAGCACCAAGGTCACCAATTAGTCTTCCCAGATTAGCCGTTTTGGCTTCCAGATGACAACAAACAACCACTTTTGAACCCTTAAAAGGTTTTTCATCAATGTATCTCCCTTTAATTGCACGAAGGACATCCATGTATTGCCATGCCCATTCCATTTTCTTGACACCCAGTTCAACACTTTTATTCATTTCATCACCTCTCCTATTTTCTACTCGCTTTGAAAGAACCAGTTTTGGCAAAGGTACCGCTACTGGAAGCAACACCTTGCATATTATTTGAATCCTTTAATGTGGCATCAAAGGATATTACTCCATTGTGGAATGATTTCCCTTGAAATTTGATCTCCCTTTCGTTTAAAACGGTTATGGGGTATTTTTCATCAGAAAAAGTCCCATGCCACAAGACTACATAAGAACCGTTTTCCAGATGAATATCCATATCAAAACTCTCATCAAAGATACCAATCGTAAAAGAAATCGTCCAGGAACCGGCAATATCATACATTAATTGTGGTTGAGGTAAGGGACCTGGTTGTGGTTGATTGAGCCATTCCCAAGTACCGTTGTTGTTGAGTACCACCCTTCTGCCATCGTCAGTTGTTGCCATTATTGCAGAAAAAATGACTGAAGCCATTACTACTAAAACCAAGAAAATGATTCTTTTTTTCATACTGACACCCTCCAAAAATAGTTGATGGATAATTCTAACATATGTTCTGTTCTGTTAAAGTTACTAATAGTTTTCTAATCATATACATCAACGATATTTGCGTAACTAATCTCCTGTATTTGTTCATCGATTAACTTTTCAAGCTTCTGATCATTTTCTTTCAGTACCTCTAAAAAGTTCTTATAAATCTTTTTTTCCGTTTCTTTTAAATCCGCTTCCAGTGTTGTCTTGGCTTTTTTTATCAGTCTTTTTCTTGAAGCATAAAGAATCTTTAAAACCCATTTAGGGATACGGATTTTTTTCATTTTTTCCGCTACGGGTTTTTTTAACCCCATGGCTGAAGCAACTGCTAAGACAACACCACCAATAAATCCGCTTAACCACCCCAAAGGTCCCGAAGCGAGTAAAGCAATACCTCCTCCCCCAACAATTGCCCCTGATATTAAACCAACGATTACCGATGAAATCGCCGTTATCATGTTAAAGAACAGATCATTTAACGGATTTATTTCACCACCAGATTGAGTTAACTGATCGTTGGCAAGGTTATTTTGATTTAAAAGTTCGTATTTAACCAAAGAACGGTTGAACCATCGGCTTAGTTCCTCTTTTGTTGATTTCTCTATTTGATAGTTGATCTCTTTAAGAAAACCATCATTCAAACTTTTTAATTCGGGTTGTCTTGCCAAAAAATTGTGTTTCAATCGATTTTCCAGTTCAACGATAGTTCCTCCCTCGTTCAGAAAATTCGTGATGGCATTTTCAATTTCCAAGGAAAATATTGAAAAAACAGTTTGGGTATATTGACTTAACGCGTCTTTAAATAGTTTTTGATAGGATTCTTTTAATCTTTCTTCCAGTTCATCTTCATGTGCACGTAATTCAGTTCTGACTCTTTTTTCATATAACTTTGCAGAATAAGATAATCCCAATCCTCTGCTAATTGTAGATTCCGGATCGGATGAAGCCAATATTCTGGTATAGGGGAATTTTCGCTCTATCATATCCACAAAAAATTTCCACCGACTGCTTCCACCCGTAAGAATAATCAAAGAAATAGAATCAGGTCTTATGCCAAACTCTTTTTGGCCTCTCAGCACTTCAGATGTGATGATATTCGGTAAATCAATAAATTCCTCAACTTCTAATCTTTTAGAATAATCAGACCCTTTTAAGTCGTGTTTCAGTTCATCACTCATTTTGTAAGTGCTCATCTGTTCGTACAGGTAATCAAAATTTGGGATGGACAATGTACCGTAGGAGTGCTGACCGAATACGATGTTTTCATTCATTTGCGTATGCTCGGAAGTTGCATGGAGAACAGAGTATTTTTCTTTCAAATTTTTAAACAAAACGGTACGCAGATAACCACTCAACCCTTCCTTTTCAACCAGCGATTTTACCCCTTTATTCTGTTGAAGAAATAAATTGTAGAACAAATCATCAAACAACACACCACCAATCACAGGTGATCCCCATACTTTTTGGATTTTAAAGTTTTTTATATAGGCAAGATCGAGAGTTCCCCCTCCGAAATCAATCACCAAGACACCGCCTCGTCCATCTTCCTTGGTGATATCCTTTCGGACAATATGATAATAAAGAGCACCCAAGGGTTCCTCAATCAAAACGGGGGTTTTACCTATTAACTTAGAAAGTATTGCGATCATCTTTTCAGAATGCGTTTCATGCGTCTTAGAAGGCACACCACACACCATTTCAGTGTTGTTGATAAAATTCTTAATATCAAAAATTTTCTGCTTATCGAGATTAGTCAATAAAGCATTCAAAAACAATTCTGTCTCTGTCTCAGCCCGTTTATTGAAAGATAACCGTTGTTTAAATCCCGTCCCCAACGTGTATTGTCTTCTCTGAGAACGACTCATGGAATGCCATTCTTCAAGAGCCGGTTGCCCGAAACCCAATACCTCAAAATTTCTTTCATCATATAAAATCACGGAGGGCACAGAGGCGTTGGACTCTATTTTGACATCATCGACAATGGGAACAGCTTCAGCCGCAGTGGAAATACTCATATGTGTATTTGAGGTTCCAAAATCAAGCCCAAATATATGCCTTATGTTTTGCTCCAAATCATTTTTCATTTTTTTACCTTTTTAACCTTCCCTTTAAAAACACATCTTCCTTCGTCATCAACCCACGCATCGTAAACTTGCTCAACCCAATCTCCTTCATTAATAATGCCAAAACTGTCAAAATATTCAATATCGGAATGGGAATATTGAAAGGTATGTTCTTTTTCTTTCTCGCGAATGCCCATTGCATGCAAACTATTCAAGAAACTTGAAATTGATGATAAAGCCGCTTCTTTATCTTCGTGATTTTCTGCAAACTTCATTTGTTGAATGGAAGGCGTCAATTTTTTACTCTGTTGAAGTGATATCCATGGAGTTTTATCATCCACTTGCTCTGTACCTTCTGTTGCAATCTTCTCGGGTAAAAACGCTATCATTTGTTGACTAAAAGCATGTATTTCGTACAATAATATAGCCAACTGCCCTTCCAATACCTGTTTTGTTTCTTCAGCATCTATCACTTTCCTTGGTTTAAAAAGGTGAAGAGTCCAAAAAGTCAAAACCGTAAGGATAGCCAACCAAATCCACTGTATAAATGAAATCTTCGGTTTAAGTATAAGCTTATTTTTAAGTCCGGTAAAAACCGCTCCTATTGTAATAACAGCCAAACCCGCAACGGAAGCCCACTTAATCATTTTTGTGATGAAAGGATGACGAATAGCCTTTGAAAATAAATAAACAAAAAGAGCTGCTCCAAAAGGCATGCCTATTATCGGGGCGTATAAAGCGTCTTTAAAAAATGTTCCCAAACCATAATAAAAGATGATTCCAAAAAGAACCGCTCCAATAAATGCTGGAATTAAAAGTCTTTCATAGGCGGTAAATTCAACTTTCATTTTTAAAATATAAAATGGGGGTAACCCTTGGATTTTTCTATTGATTTGTGTAGTCAACGCGTACCTTACACGTTCTTTAGTCTCTTCATCAGAATCTTTCATCTCGCTATCAATTATTTCGGGAATAAGTTTGTTATTGATCACTTTTTGTGTCTTTACCGATACAACAGAAGATAGATCATTCAAATGTTTGTAATCAATATCTGACAGAATGGAATCTTGACATTTTTTTATAAGTTGATGATCGACTTTGTCTTCAACCAACATGAATAACACCTCTTTGGGGTTTAAGCCAATAAAAACCATAGGGTGTGAGTCTTAAGGTTTCACCAAGGTCATGTCCTGTGAGTAAATCCCTATAATGACCTTTCCCATCTATTTGAGAAAGATTAACAACTTGTGATTCCTCTGAAAGATTCACGATAACCAATACTGCTTCATCTTCATAACTTCTCTTAATAATAAACAACCTGTGGTTTTCAATTATACACTTTTGTTCACCTTTGTAGGAAAGGGATTTTTGAGAAGTTCTAACTTCTAACATCTTTTTAAGATTGTAAAAAATTTTATGACGTTTGGACATTTCGTCCGATAATGAATGGGATAGAGTTTTAATATCGATTTTTTCTCTGTTAATCGCCCGATTATGACCGTGTTGTTGAATACCTTCTTCCCAATTTTGTGAACCTAAAAGGCTGTGAATGTATATTCCCGGTATTCCCTTGAGAGAAATGGCTATGGCATAAGCCCCTAAAAACTTTTTGATATTGTAGTTCTCAGAATGAGAATCATCGGACAATGCGTCAAAATAATTTATATTCATTTCATAGGGGATCTCTGTTCCATCGCTATTTTGTTTATACGATATTCTTCCGTGATTTTTAAGGCATTTTTGGACTAAGCTGTCAACTTCATCACGGTCAATTAAACCCTTCAAAGGCATCAACCCGATTCCATCATGAGAAGCTAAAAAATTAAAATAAGTCGCTTCTAATCCCGGGTCTTCAAGATTTGTTATCCAATGATTTAATACATCGGAAGATTGTTGCAAATAAGCGTGCAGTATTAACGGTGGCAGAGAAAAGTTATAAACCATATGTGCTTCATTTGTTCCTTCTCCAAAATAGCTGATGTTTTCAGAGTGTGGTACATTCGTTTCAGTAATCAATAATGCATTTTTATTTAAAGCATCCACAATGGACCGAAATAATCTAACAATTTCATGGGTTTGAGTCAGGTGGATACAGGATGTCCCCAATTCTTTCCAGAGATAACCAATGGCATCCAACCTGATTAAACTGGCTCCTTTTTCGATATAGAAAAGAAGTATATCGATAATCTTTAACAGAAGTTTTGGGTTTTTGTAATTTAAATCAATCTGATCAGAAGAAAATGTCGTCCATACCCTTTTTTTGCCGTTCTTGGTTTCAAAACTTGTTAATAAAGGAGTTGCCCTTGGTCTGGTAACTTGAGAAATGCCTTCTTCACTTTCTAATTCTATAAAAAAATCTTCGTAATCCGTTTTTGAATTTAAAAATCCTTGAAACCAATCGCTTTTTTGTGAGATGTGATTAATGACCGCATCAAACATCAAATGATAATATTTGGAAAGTTCTTCAACATCTTCCCAATTACCGTATTGCGGATCGATCTTTTTATAATCGATAACGGAAAAACCATCATCGGATGAATAGGGAAAAAAAGGCAAGATGTGAATGGTATTAAATGCAGAACCGCAGTATTTTATGAGAAAATCCGTTAAAACACTCAGAGGAGAGGCTTCACCCCTGAGTGTATCGGCATAAGTAATCAATATTCCATTGATATCTTCTAATTTTGTTTTATGACATTGTTTATGTTTTCCATTAAAGCAATCAATTTTTCTTTGAAGGGCATCAAATAAGTCATCAACATCGTTAGGATATACTTTTTTAAGACTTTTATAGATGGCTTCATCCTTATTCATTTTCATCACCAACGAGATTATAACAGAAATCTCTCGGTGTGAACAGATATTAATAATGCAAATGGATCCAATCACTCAATGATACAATTACCTCTTCATCAACAAACCCTGGTTTGTTGTATTCATCGGTCCAATGAAAAACCCCTTCCTCAGTTTTTATAAATAAATGATTAAGAGTTGGGAACGAAATGAATGTAAAGTTATCATTTTGACCATATTTTTCTTTGAAGGGCAAGTAATCACCTTCCATTGTTACCTGAAAATCTTCCTCACCTTGTAAGATTAATACCGGTTCATCATAGTTTTCCAAATCTTCCAGAGGACTATATTCATCCAACTCATAATAGTATTTAGCTGTTATCCCCGATTGAATTGGATAATCCTCAGGAAGCTCATGGTTTAGAATCAAACTGAAGAATGATTCAACCTGCTCCATTTGTTTATCTGAAATTCCTAAATAGTCCTTTGCATAACGATTCTGATCGAGACTAATCTCAGCTAATCTTCTTATGCCCGGTGCCAGCAAGATTATTCCGTTTACCCCCTCTGAAGTGGTAGCAATTTTTGGCACTACTGTTCCTCCAAGGCTGTGTCCTGCCAAGATGATATTGTCTACCTTTTCAAGGTTTGAAGCATATGCGATGGCTGAGAAAATATCTTCAACATACTCAAAATCAACCATATTTTCAATTTCATTCACTATACCACTCATTTTTTGACCATGCTGTGCGGTTCTTTTATTGTATCTTAAAACCGCTATACCCGAGGATGCTAAACCTTCCGCAATATCTTTATAAGGAGTGTTTGGGCCTACGGTACCATCCATATCTGTTGGTCCTGATCCTCCAACAATAATCACAATGGGATAACTCTCTTTGTTCACAGGTAACGTCAATACACCATCCAATTCCCAACCGTCATTTCCAAATTGTACGGGTTGTTCATCAAAAGCGCTTTTATCAACATAAGACAGCTTTTTTCTGGGATCAGGAGCGGGGGCTGCATAAAACCCTGCGATCTGTAAATCTTGATCCACGGTTACAGTGAATTTAAGATATCCTTTGGTTGTCTTCATGAGTCTGATGTATATTTTGTATTGGTCTTGTTCCATAATATCGGTGTTATAAGTTGTTTCAGGTTTTCCATACTGATTAACAATCATATTGGCAGATTGTTCCATTGCCTGAACACCGAAAGCAGTTGTTAACTGCTCATTTTGAAGTTCCACTGCTCTTTGATAATTTCCGTTTAAAAAGGCGTTGAGATATTCTTCAAAAACAATTGAATGCACATCATTCGCAAAACTAAAAGTGGTGGCTATACAAAAAACCAAACCGATGATCAACTTAATTTTCATCCTATCACCCTCCTATTGTTTAGCGTATTATAACAGATAGTACAGAAATAGTCAAACAAAAGTTTTTCAAACCGTGACAAAAATGGGGAAATCACATTCAAATATGATAAAATGTATCTTGAGTATTGTTGAAGGAGTCGTGATTTGAAAACACTTAACAGGTATGTTTGGAAGAACGCAATATCCCCATTTTTTTTGGGTTTTTTTGGATTTATTATATTCGTCAGTGTAAATCTGCTTTACTTTCTTTCATTAAATATTATTGATTATGGTATTCCACCATGGAGATTATTTCAACTCCTGTATTTCTTCTTACCTGAACTAAGTGCTGAAGCAATTCCTGTGGGAGTTTTATTATCAATTTTTTGGATACTTTCTCAAATGTCCACGAAGAATGAGCTGATGGCATTACAGGTTAACGGTGTATCCTTTAAATCCGTGGTGATTCCCTTTTTGATATTTGGTCTTTTGTTGAGTTTTTTCACTTTTTTCTTGAATGATTATCTTATTCCAGAATTTAACACCCAAAAAGAAAAAGAACTCTCGGATTTTATGTCAGAAAATATCGGTTATTCAACCATATCCAACAAATTCCTTCCCATTACCGGTAACAAGTATTTTTACGTTAAACAACCCATTGACAATGAAACGCTTGATGATGTCATTGTATACGAAATCGAACAGTCAGCGCTTAAAACAATATTTGCAGATGAACTTCGAAAAGAAGTTAATACTGACAGCTGGATAATGGTGGATGGACAAGTCGTTAATTTGGATGATGAAAGGGGATTAACATTAAATGTTGATTTTGATGTAACAGAGTTCGAGGAGCTGTCTGAGGAATTAAGTGACTCTCTAAAAGATGCCATGAGTATCTTCTCCGAAGTCAATATATACGGTCAGCAAGATAACAATGAGCAAAGACTCTATAAGTATTCAACTTCTTCACTACTGTTCAACATGCTGAGCGAGTCTGATGAAAAAGAGAGAGCGTTTTTAGAACTAAATTCCCGTTTTGCTAAATCTTTGAGTCCCTTCATCATCGCTTTACTTGGGACTTCTATTTGTCTCGTCTCGAATATTAAAAGTAAATCCTGGAGTATTGTGATCAGTTTTCTTTTAATCGGCACTTTTAAATCCGGAGAGATCTTTATGCAAAGTGTGGCATTACACAATGTTGCTTCCCATTCAAACACACGGTATCAGTTAAATCCGTCTTTGGCAGTGTGGGCACCCGATTTGATTTTCTTATTTTTAGGGCTTTTGTTGTTCATCCTGTTGGATTCCAAAATCATGTACTATATTAAAGAAAGATTTGTTAGAAAATGAGAACGGAGGAAGAATCAGTTGAGTATCTTAAAAAGATACATCTTTAAATCTTCAATATTTCCTTTTATCCTCGGTTTTGGAGGTTTTTTACTTTATGCAAATGTCTTTATTTTAATAGAAGTGTCTTCTGAAATTATTCGGAATGATCTCTCGTTTTGGAAGATGTTTCCATTCATTTTTTATCAAATACCAAGATATATCCCACAAGCCATACCGGTTGGCGTGTTGTTGTCCATCTTTTGGTTGCTGTCAAAATTAGAATCTAACAACGAAATTATTGCTTTGCAGGTCCACGGTGTTAAGTTAAAGAGAATCGTTACACCCTTTTTGATCTTAGGTATTCTTCTCTCCATATTCACTTTCTTTCTTAAAGAATACGTTGTTCCGCAAATTTACAGAAACAGACAAGCAGAAATATACCTTTCTTCCGGGATCGATAAATTCCAACTCCTTCAAGATAATCGGTATCTGTTTATGAAAAGGGTATATGCCAATAGAAAAGAATTGAGTGGTGTATTTATATACGATATAGATTCAGAATCAAACAGTATGAATATCTTTTACGCGGATGAAATAACATTTGATAATAAAAATGCTCATTGGGATCTATCCAACATGAAAGTATACAGTACTTTAGAAGATTCAAGAATGGTACAACAGCCAATTACTGAAAAGCAAAAGCAAATGATAATGAATGACATCGATTATTATTTCCTTTTAACCAAGAAAAATATGTATAACATGACTTCTCAAGAATTACTCTACATCATCCAAGAGAATAAAAGAAGAGGTGTCAGCAATCGAGAAAGTTTTACATTTGAAGTGGAATTGCATTCACGTTATGCACAGTCCTTGGGTCCCCTTGTGATTGCCATATTGGGTGTCCCTCTTTCTCTGGCACTAAATATCAAAAGCAAGGCTTGGAGTGTTATCTTCACCTTTTTACTCATTGCCCTCTATCAAGGATCAACACAGTGGATGGCTGCCATGGGACGTGCCGATCGCTGGAGCCCGTGGCATATCAACCCCATTTTGGCTACATGGGGGCCAGACCTCTTGTTTGTGATCATCGGTACTTTTTTCTATTTGTTACTTGATACGCAAGTATTATACGTTTTTAAAGAATGGATCTCAAAGTATTCGGGATAAATCCCTTTGCAGAACTGCTTTTTGACTTTGTTTAATTTAACGATTCAACAAGTTGAAAAATTCTTGCTCATTGATGATTTTCACATTCAACTGCTTTGCCTTGTCCAATTTTGATCCCGGATTTTTACCACAAAGCAAATAATCGGTCTTCCTGGATACGGCACTTGTTGTTTTTCCACCCTGCGATTCAATTTTCTTTTTGATCTCTGATCGGGTTAATGATTGCAGTTCTCCTGTGATCACAAACTTCAAACCCTTAAGGTTTGTTCCTGTTAGTTCTTCTTTTTCTTCTGAACGTCCAACATCTGCCTCTTTGAGTTTTTTGATGATTGTTTTGATTCGCTCATTTGAAAAAAAACGGACGATTCCTCTGGCCATTTCCTCTCCAATTCCCTCTATAACTGTCAAATCATCCATATTTGCATTGACAATTTTATCTAAAGACCTAAACGCATTTGCAATTTCTTTTGCCGTTTTTTTCCCCACGTTTGGGATCCCCAAACCGGCTAAAAGATGATGTAATTCTTTTTGTTTACTTTTCTCAATTTCTCCCATTAAATTTTTCGCTGATTTCTGACCCATTCTTTCCAAAGAAATCAATTGTTCTTCACTGATATAATAAATATCAGCGATATCTTCAACCATTTCCCTCTCAACCAGTTGATCTATGAGTTTTTCCCCTAAACCTTCAATATTCATAGCCTCTCTGGAAGAAAAAGTTTGTAAAGCCCGTTTCACTTTCGCCGGACAAACGGGGTTCAAACACCTGATAGCAACTTCATCACTCTTGGCCTTTCCAACTTCACCACCGCATACGGGACATTCTTCCGGAGGCTCAATCGCTTTTTCAGAACCTGTTCGTTTCTCTTTAATCACACGAACGACCTGTGGAATAATCTCCCCCGCCTTTTCTATGATTACCTTATCCTTAATCTTGATATCCTTCTCCCTAATATTGTCAATGTTGTGAAGATTGGCATTTTTTACAGTGGTTCCAGCAAGAATGACAGGTGTGAGATGTGCTACGGGTGTAATCACCCCGGTTCTTCCTACGCTCCAAGTAAGAGATTCAAGGGTTGTTTCTTTTTGCTCAGCGGGAAATTTGAAAGCAATAGCCCATCTTGGGCTATGAGCTGTACTGCCCAATTCTTTCTGTAGATCAAGTTCATCTACTTTCACTACCAATCCATCTATGTCGAAATTTAACTCATGGCGTTTTTCAGTCCAAGTAAGCCAATAGTCAATCACATCATCAATCGACTCCAGACTTTTATAATGGTTTTCTATTGTAAAGCCCAAAGCTTGAAGTCGTTCAAGCATCTGAGTCTGTGATTTTATGCCATATTTTTCGGGTTCAACAACAGAATAGGTAAATGAACCGATCCCCCGTTTCCTCACCTCTATCGTATTCAGTTGCCGAAAAGTTCCCGCCGTTGCATTTCTTGGATTGGCAAAAATCTCCAAGCCATTTTCTTCTCTAACTTTATTCACATGGGCAAAAACATCCTCCGGCATATACACTTCTCCCCGAACCTCGATATCGATCTCTTGGCTTAACTCCTTTGGTAAGCCTTTAGTCTGTCTTAAATGCTCGGTAATGTCTTCTCCAATGACACCATTTCCCCTTGAGATACCTCTATCAAGTTTTCCATTGAGGTATCTGGCGGCAAAAGACACCCCGTCAATTTTAAGTTCAACGCAGTAATGAAACGGCTGATCAATATTTTTTTTAATCCTCTCTGAAAATGCATAGATATCCTCTTCATTATACGTATTGTCAAGAGATAACATGGGTTGTGAGTGTTCTACTCGTTTAAACTCTCTTAAGACTTTTGCGCCTACTTTTTGAGTCGGAGAGTCCTTTGAAAGAAATTGCGGGTATTCTTGTTCCAGCTTTTCCAATTCTTTATAAAGCTGATCGTATTCTTGATCACTAATCTTTGGAGAAGCCAAGACATAATAATTATAATCGTGTTTTTCAATTACTTTTCTTAGATAATCTATCCGTTCCTTGACCTTTTTTTCCCCTTGTGTCATAATTGCCCTTTCATTTGCATGATAGTTTTTGCGGGATCATTGGATTTGAAGATTGCGCTACCGGCAACAATAATATCTGCTCCCGCCTCGATAACCTTTTTCGCGTTATCAACATTTATTCCACCGTCAACAGCTATAGACATTGAAGGATTGATCCTATTCTTCAATTTAAAGAGCTCATGAATACGTCGGATGGAATTATCGATAAATTTTTGTCCTCCAAACCCCGGATTAACACTCATTACCAATACTCCGTCCAAATATTCCACCGTATCATTGAGTAAGTGAATAGGTGTGTGTGGGTTCAAGGATACATAAGCTTTCAAGCCTAAGGATTGGATGTGATTAATCGTACGGTTTAAGTGATTACAGACTTCATAATGTACCGTTAAAAGATTAGCTCCGGCTTTTGCAAAATCATCAATATAATTATCCGGATTGGTTATCATCAAATGGACATCAAGGGGTATGGTAAATTTAGAATGGATGGCTTTCACAATTGGAAGACCAATACTAATATTGGGTACAAAATGACCATCCATCACATCGATATGCAACATGTCCGCATTTTCTAAAACCGTATTAATGCTTCTTTCAAGGTTAAGAAAATCAGCAGATAGTATGGATGGTGCAATTCTAATCATAATTCCTCCAAGTAAAAAATAATGAGGGGGCGTGCTTTGTCATTCACGACCCCCGTACTGTATGCTAATTTACTGTTTAATTAAGTTCATCATCCTCGTCATCATCAATGATATCTTCCTCGTCTGCCGAACCACCCATTTCTTCAAAGATAAAGTTAACGGCATCTTCAACACAGGTAATTTTATCTGTATTATCTTCGTCTATTCTTATCCCAAATTCATCCTCAATTGCCATTATAAAATCAACCAAATCTAATGAATCAGCACCAAAATCATCAACAAACGTGGATTCCAACTTCACATCATCACTTTCAAGATTAAATTTCTCCATTAGCATCTTTTTCAAATGCTTAAAAATCTCGCTCTTTGTCATGTATATCACCCCGATTTGTTTTTAATTCCTGGAATTATAACACAAGCTTGCTTATTTGTAAAAAAACTACATACCACCTTTTGGTATGACACATATGAATTCAAACTCTTCGTTTTTGGATGCGTTGAGGAATTGATGCTCAAGGTTTTCAGGAACGAAAACCGCATGACCCTCGGATATATTGATAAGATCTTCGCCAAGTAGGACCTGCCCTTCTCCGCGAAGTACAAATACTTCATGCTCCCAAGGATGACTGTGTTTCGGTGAGTGTCCCCCTCCCGCAACGGTAAAGACTCTAAGGATAAAGTTTTGTGCTCCCTCATTTTCTCCAATAACAACCCTTTTATGAACGCCTTTAATCTCTTGGGTATTGATAATTTCAGGATCAATATCTCTCCATTTGATAACTTTTCCCTCTTTCATCTCTCGTTCCTCCTTTAATTTCTTCTTGTTGAACCACCTTTATCTCTTTTTTTGCGGCTCAATAACCACAAATCTGTAAGGTTCCAAGCCCTTTGAATAACTCCTTACTCCATTCATTTTTTTGATGGTTTCATGAACAATTCTTCTTTCAAAGGAAAACATGGGATCTAATTCAATTCTCTTTCCTTGAATTTTTGCCTTTTTGGCATTTTGAAAAGCGATCTTCTCAATGATCTCTTTCCTCCTATTTTTATAATCACCAACTTCTAACAACACAACTGCCTTAACATCTGTAATCCTATTAACGTAAATATTGGCAATATGCTGTAAAGCACTGATTGTTTTTCCATGTTTTCCAATAATTCTCCCCATTTCTTCTCCGAAAAGGTTAATATAGATTTTTCCATTTCTAATCTTATACTTGATTTTGAGATCTTGACTGATTCCATTCGAAAAACTCAAAATACCTGCAAGATAATCACATACTTTTCGGGCAAAATAATCAGTTTTCATGGTTAATTTCAAAAGAGCATCTCTGGAGCCGATTTTCAAAAATCCTTTTGAGCCAGGGTCTAATACTTCGTACTCATATTCGTTATGATTCAGACCCCATTTTTTTTCTGCTTCTTCCAAAGCTATCTCAATTGTTCTGCCTGTTATCTCAAGTTCTTTCATCAACGACACCTCATTGTTTTTTCAAGATTGTTTTTTCAAGCTGGAAAAAAATTCTTTCGCGGATAAACCACGGATATCGTTTTTCTTGTACGCATAATAGGTCACAACAAATTGATATAGCGTTGATGTTACCCAATAAAGTTGTAAACCGGTAGGCAGCATAATGAACAAGAATGGGAACAAGGCGCCCATCAATACTCCTTGCAAGGCCATCTTGGAATCGGATGTGGTAATTAAACTGTTAAAGAATCCAATAACAGCTGAAATTAAAACAAGCGGTATGTTCTGAAGGAATCCTCCTACAGAAAGATCTTGCCAAATGAGAAAACCTGGACTGTAAATAAAAAGCTCTGATTCATAGCGAATAACCGCAAAAAGTAAAAAGAAAAAAGGCATCTGAATAAGCATGGGTAAACAACCACCGGCAAGACTGACCTTTTTCTCTTTGTAGAATTTCATCAAAGCTTCTTGTTTTTTCTGTTTGTCCTCAATTTTCATGATCTTTTTGTATTCTGGGTCTTCTTCCAGTTTTTTTCTATCAATCATTGACTTTGTTTGCATATGAAATAAAGGGTACATTAGAGTTCTAATAATCAACGTAAATAAAATAATAGCCCAACCGTAATTACCGGTCACATTCCTAAGCCAATCGATTAACCCCACAAAGAGATAAAAAATTGGATCGTACCAACTGGAAGCTCCCGGATAACTGTTGACAACTCTTGAAATCCAGACATTGTCTTCAGGAAAGGCTCTGTTTATAAAAGTCATCTTTTTTGCCGGTCCAATATAACCGGATACATGAAGTCCGTGATAGGTTACTTCTACTGTATTAGCCTCTTTAGATCCATTTATTTTAAAATGTGAAGTCCCTTGACCGTCTAATTTCCAGATTGCCAGAGATTTTGTTTTTTCATAATAACTGGTCATTATCCGCCCATCATCTTTAACATTATCCTCTGCTACGTATCCGACTCTTGGAAATGTCAATTCAAGATTCGCTGGTATTTCACCCGTTATTTCCAGATTGATTTCATATAAAGGTCCAAAAGGGATAATGACATTCTTCTGAAAGCTTCCGTAATTAAAAGAAACAATTACATCCTGTGCGAATGCTTGAGTTGTATTTAGGAATTCAGTAACCTCTTTTCCATTTACCGTTATCTCTGAAGGATATATAGGACTTGCATCCAATGTGGTGTAAAAACCGTCATTATCATTTCTATATATGAGTTTTTGATCTTCCATTGTTAATGTTACTTCACTTAACACACCTTGCTGGGCATTTAAAACATAATGGGCAATTCTTGTTTTAATACTAAGCATGCCGTCCAAATAGGTTACATTAATCTCGTTATTAGCAAATATAACAGAAACAAATATAGACGTAAACAGGATTAGAATTAAAAACAGGATCTTATTTAATTTCATCGATTTTTTCCTCCTCTTTTGATTCGAATGTTTGTTGGGACTGGATCGTAACCACCTTTGCCAAAGGGATTACATCTGATGATTCTCCAAATACTTAAAACCGTTCCCAAAAAAAAACCATGCCTTTCATAGGCTTTCAAGGCATAGGTTGAACATGTGGGATAAAATCTACAGGTTGGAGTACGCTTCATAGGAGATAACCATTTTTTATAAAACTTTATGATGTATATCATCAATTTACTTGGTAATTTAAACAAGTCCTTTGAACAACTCCTCTAATTCAACGGCAATTTCTCTGTAGTGTAACCCATCAAACCTTTTTGATAATCTCTTTCTCGGTAAAACAAAGACATCGATTCCTGAGGGGAACTTCATTTTATTTAATCTGAAATATTCACGGCAATACCTTTTCAATCTATTCCTTTTGACCGCATTGCCAAATTTTTTTTTGACACTAATTCCAAATCTTCTTTTATCAGTGCCGTTTTTCTTAATAAAAGCGATAAAATCAGCTGTCTGAATGATTTTACCCGTTTGAACGATGTCTTTGATCTGCGCATTTAACCGTAATCTTTCCGCTTTAGAAAAAGAATACACACTCAGAGTGCGAGCCGCTTCCTTCCTTTTCTTCTTCTATTCGCCAAGATTCTTCTACCGCTGCTGGTTTTTTTTCTCGCCAAAAAACCGTGTGTGTTCCTTCTTTTCCTACGTGACGGCTGATAAGTCCTTTTCATAACCTGCCACCTCCTTATATGTTTTCATAAAATTCGCTAAATTATATCCATTTGACCCGTCAAATGTCAAGTCGGATTTTATTTTTTTACCTCTTCGAGAAAAAAAGCAGAATCTTTAACAAAATACCATGTATTTTTTTTGCCAAAAGATGCTATGATTATTCTGCTGAATTAAGGGGTCCTATTTTTATATAGCTTTGAGACTACTACAATTCTTTCTCAAGGGTGGTACATATAAAGACGAATGTGACTGACAGAGAGAAAGAGTTCTTCCAATTATTGCAAAAGAATATTCATCCTAATCATTGGGATATGTGGTTCGGTTCACTCAGTATTTCCAGTATAAAAGATGAAGAGCATCTTATAACTTTTGCTGTGGAAAATCTCTTTCTTAAAGAAAGACTTAAAAATAAATACGGAAAAACTATCGAAAATACGGTTCGTGATTATTTCGGTAAAGATTACGGGTATCGCTTGGAGTATTCAACTCTGGATTCAAATAATCCCACTAGTACTGACAAGAAAAAAAGCTCTGGAGAGCGATTAATTAAAAGAAAACCCGTGG
Source organism: Thermotogaceae bacterium (assembly GCA_030445775.1). Classification (GTDB taxonomy): domain Bacteria; phylum Thermotogota; class Thermotogae; order MWEM01; family MWEM01; genus JASUTC01. Next base: position 128,625 of record JASUTC010000001.1, read on the forward strand.
CTTTATCAAACTTAAATAGGAATTACACCTTTGAACGCTTTATTCCGGGTGGTGGCAATCTTTTTGCGTATAATAGTGCCGTTGAAGTATCTCGAAATCCCGGACAATTTAATCCAATGTTCATCTACGGTGAAGTGGGATTGGGTAAAACTCACCTTTTACAAGCTATTGCACATGAAATAATGAAAAAACACCCCCAACTAAGGGTGTTGTATATCACATCTGAGGAATTTATGAACAATCTCATCTACTGCATTAAAACCAACACCACTGAGAAGTTTAGGGAAAGGTTTAGACAAAATATCGATGTTTTACTCATCGATGATATTCAATTCCTCATCGGAAAAAAAGGTATACAAAACGAATTGTTTCATACCTTCAATTCACTTTATGATTCAGGGAAACAAATCGCGTTTTGTGGCGATAGGAACCCAAACGATCTGGGAACCTTTCATAATCGGCTGATTTCGAGATTCCAGATGGGTCTCGTTGTTGAAATGCTCGCCCCCGATGTTAGCACCCGAAAGCGGATTATTGAAAATTTTATTGAAAATGAAGGGTTGTCTTTACCCGTTAATGTCATAGAATATATCGCAGAGAATTCTTCAAACAACATACGTGAAATTATTGGGTTTCTCATTAAGATCATCATGGCTAATAAATTACAAAATAAACCCATTGACTTGATGACTGTAAAACTTATTCTAAATGAAATCATGCCCAACAATGAAGAAAAGGTAAACAAAACACCTTCACCAAAGGAAAAACTTTTTCAATCCGTAGAAAAAGTCTTTGATATTGATCAAAAAACCTTGGTTTCAAAAACCAGGAAAAAACCAGTTAGTGAAATTAGGATGATCGCCATGTACTTAGCTGTCCATACAATGAAAGAACCAGTTACCGGTGTAGCAGATTGGTTTGAAAAAACCCATTCTTCTGTCAATTATTCTATCAATAAAATCGATTCGCTCATCAAGAATGATAATCAAAGAATTATACGACAATTAGATCGCCTTAAAGATCAATACAATACTTCAACAGCTGATCATGTCGCGATTAATGCATAATTAATAAGCCGCGCATACAACCATCTCTTCATCAGTAAGAATGGCGAGATGGTTTTTCTTTTTGATAACCTTAATCAAGGTTCCTGATAATGTAACAAGGGGTTTCTCATCTTGATAGAGCATGTTTCCCGATTGCTTGAATTCAGTATCCAACTTTTCAGCTTCCTTTTTTCTCAAATCTGTAGATTTACTTTTAAAATAATAATCAATATAACTCTCATAATTTTGAAGATTTATTCTTATTTTTTCTTCTGTTTGTTCCAAAAAATTAATCCCGGTGATACCCGGAATTCTCATGTCAAAATATTCTCGGTATCCAAGTTCTGTATTAATTAAAATAACCCTTGAATAGGCGTCTAAAACGCCAATATATTTTTCGGTTGTAATAATTTTGTAGGCTATGTAATTAACAGATCTACTCCATTGTGGTTCCCATGTGTTCATATCAAGAGAAATCACTTTTTTATCCGATGTAAACAGCCATAGATTGTGATGAATCTTCACAGCGTTGATGATCATGCTTGTTCCATTGTAATGCGTTTTTTTTGACCAATTTTTTATGCTGTTTCCTGTCACAAAGGTATTCCCGTCGAACCAAACCACTTTCGAATCAATGGCTGAAATGAGTTCATTTTCTATGTCAATAAGGAGAGACTCATAAGAATCTGCAAGGATTACCCGCTTTTCTTCGAAGAAAATATCCTTGTAAACACGAGATAAATCCATTCGATATACAATCGTTCCGGGTTTTTCTACTAAAACAATGTCCATCATTAACTGCTGGGCAGATGATAGTTGGAACATTTTCTCGTATCGCTTGTATTCGTTATTGTCAACTATTAATTTGTATTCACCCGGTATAAGTTCAAGCTTTTCATTCTGAGACCGTAGCGATTCAACGATTTCTTCATCTTTCAACAAAAGGATTTGTGCTGGAACATTCAAGTTAATTGTCAATTCAGCTTTTTTTATGTTATCAAGTGAGATAACCATATCATTTTTTAGATAAATGTATTGAGAACGATTTGCAAATTCGATCTCATGAACACCTTCATCTAAATACACTCGCACAGGAGCGGTAAATTTTTCACCATCAATAAAAATAGTCTGTGGATCACTAGTTTCTACAGTTAATAAAAATTGTTTTTGAGTTAAATCGAGAAATAAAATGGGGTAAAAGGGAACATCAAATTCCATGTTTCGATTATCCACGGTTATTTTTAATTGATCATCAAATATCTTGATAACAGAGTACTCTGGTCCTTTATAAAGTTTTTCACCGTTGACAGTAAAAAAACGTTCAGTGTGTATGAGTACTAATTTAGGTAGGCTCTTTGAATAATTGCCGAAAGCATTTTGAAAAAAATCCTCTAATTGAGGTACGTTATTTTCTGAAACAGTCAAAAGGGAATCCATATTGTTAATTTCCCTTGAATCATAAACAATTTCAATATAAATAAATCGATCTTGAAGGCGTTCAGTTTTTACATAAAGTCTTTTACCTTCACCGAGAACAAAACCAAGATTTTGCAAGACCGTTTCAATTCCTTCTAAAAGGGTTTCTTCCCCTTCATATTCTAAAGTGATCCTTGGCTGATCCTTCCACCATTCCTCAATTGAAAATTGATTACTATAAGCCATAATCTCAAATTTACCCAAGGATAACTCTTCATTTAAGTTACAATCTTTCAATCTGTAGGATTCTATAAGTTCTGAACTAAGACCAACCATTGTAAGAATGAGTAGTGTTAAAATGAAAAGTTTGTTTTTCATCAGATAACCCCTCTATGTCGAACAAAATGATATAAAATAGTCCAAGTTCCGGAAAAAACCTTAAAACCAATAAGAAAGTTAAAAAGAAGGGCGTTTCCTCCAGAAAAAAAAGTGCCTGGAGTGGTTTGAGGTAAAAAATTTGAGAAACCGGCATTTGAAAGTAACAACCCAACGATCCCGGAAATCGGGATAAAAAACATAATGGATTGTTCTATTTCGTGTATGTGCAAACTATTCAGATTCTCTTCTATTCGATTTAAATCCTTCGAACCGCTTAGAACCAATAAGCCTGTCCCAGCAACAACACCCCCGACAAACCCTCCACCTGGTCCAATATGACCAGAAAAAACGATGTATATAGAAAATATCACGGATAGGGTAAAGATAAAACTGCCGGCAATTTCCATTCTTAAATCCACTTCCTCAGAGTGAATGGATATCAACTTAGACGGTTTTGTTTTTTTACTGTCAGGAAGCTTTTCCAATACCATATTAACACCAAAAGCAGCAACAAAAAAAACAATCACTTCAAAAATTGTGTCATAGAATCGATAATCAAGATAGATTGCGCTGATAAGATTCATTGATGTATTAGACTCAATGGGGTTTTCCAAATAAGGATTATCATATTTTTCCAAATCGTTGTTCGAAATATATAAAAACACTACAACACCAAATAGCAATAGCAGAACGAGTACCAAGAGGGACACGAATTTCATCCGATATATCGCCTCACCATCTCTTGAAAATCCCCTGAATTTTTAAGTTCTTTCAGATATTGCCTAAGATCTTCCGCTAATTCCGGCCTGTGATGCTCAATTAAAAATTGATATTGGGCCTTTCTGATAAACTCAAATTCCTCTGCCGGGGTTTCACCTTCCAATATTTCCTTCTTCATTCTTACCAAATCTATTTCTCTTGACCTGGTATCTCGAAAGACCTTTGTTTCCAATATCTCTACCTTTAGCCATTTTCTTTCGTCAATTTTCATTTTTTCAGTACTGAAAATTCCCCCTATGATGATATCCGTTTGCTTCCTGTTAATCACTTGAGAATCTAATACCGAATATTCAGCCTCCAGGTTTTGTTCGATTAAAAAAGATTTCAGCAGCTCATACTCAAAGCCTGAAAGCTCTTCTTTCTTTCCAAAAATCATGTAAGGAGCCGGAACATACTTCACACGAACCATTCCTGTTTTTTTTATGGCAATTAAAAAAACAAATGTCGTAAATCCTGCCCCCAACGCAAGTGATGCAAAAGAAACATCCGGAGCACCCATAAATAGATATGCTCCGGATGTGATGGTTCCAAAAAGTCCAAAATATAAAATGGATGTTTTCAGATTTTTTTCAATTAATAACGCGATAGACAGTAATAAAGCAAAAAACCAAAATATAGCTGAAAACATCATCTCTCCTTTATTTAATCACAAATACTCCTTGAGAATCTCCTTCGTTGCTGACGCCTATTTCAGAATAAATTGCTGAAGGATAGGCCATTCCCATAAGTTTTGTCAGAATATCTGAAATGTCTACAAACAACATCCCGTAATACTTATCAACGGTTTTAAACTCACCGCTCATATTTGTAAACATCTGATTTGCAGTAATTGGTGTTGCTTGTTTCACTTTAGTTTGAATATTTTCAGGTTTTAACGTTGTAATCATCATTTTATCCTGACTTAATACCAAATATGGATCAAATTCACCCATTTCAATTTCTTCCATATAAGGATCCGTTTCAGCCATGTCTTCCATTTCACCTGAGAGTTTCATATATTTCATCCCATTTGAACTCTGTAATTGTTCACCGGAAGACAGAATTTGCTGTTCTATATATGCTATATCAGAAGTTCCCATATCGGCATACATATCAACAGCCATTTCACCCGCTTCTGTCATAGATACATCTAAGCTCAACCGCATATCTCCTGTCCAACTTTTCATTAATTTCATGATCATATCCATGGCTTCAGCTGGTATTTCTTCATCACTCATTTTTACAGCTTGCGTCATAATATTTCTTATTACTGGGTCTAACATTGTCCAAAGCTGATCCATATTTCTTAATACCATTGCTCCTCTGACAAAGCCCGGAATGTTCAATTTTTCAATCAAATCTGATTGTCTGTTTCCCATGTTGATTACCATGTTTTTAAACGCTTGATCTTTATAATTGTATTGGGTGAAGGACTCAAAAACCAGTCCATTATTTACATAGCCCTTAGTCCAACCGTATTCCATTTCAGCCTTTTCGCTCAAATCAAATCCCAGTTCCATACCATAGGCTTTTTGCATGGCTTCCATCATCTTTTGATTATCCATTTTACCGTTGTAGAAAATCATCCAATTATCCTCTTGGGACAAATTAGAGAAAATGGAGTTTGATATGATGTTGTTTGCTTTTGCCTTCATGGCAACATTCATAGATTCCTGATCCATTGTAATTAACAAATGCCCATTATCCTGAGCCAATACAACGGGTCCATTAGCGCCAAATTGTAATTCCATCTGAAGGAGTTTCCCCATGGTTTCAATGATATCCTGAGGATTTGCAGTTGGTTTTAGGATCAAGGCAAAATTCATATCTTCAATGGCTTCCATTACAGGTCCAAGAGATGCCATTGGATCCATGGCCATCATTTGTTCAGGATCAGCCATTTCATTCATTTGGGCAAGTACATCGTAATTGATCTCCCCTCTTGCAAAAAATCCAATATCTCCCTGTAACAGTGCCCAAACGTTTTCCGGTTTAAATTCAGGATCAGTGTATTTCATGCTCTCAACTTGTTGTGACAACATCCCCTCCAATCCCATGTCTCTTAGTAAAAATCCGAAAATTGTTTGCTCCTTTAACTTGGCATAATTCTCTGGATTATTGACCGATGTGAACGCAAAAACTGAATCTGCTGGAATATAATCGGTAACTTCAGCAAATTGAACTGTTATAAAAGCTAATAACAATAAAAAACAAAAAAAGACCTTTTTCATGTTGCACCTCCAATTTTAGTTTACCCTCTTTGTTAATGAAATAAATATATCCTCTAATGTTGGTTCGTTGATTCTGATGTTTTCGATGGTTGAAAAAGTTTCCAACAAAAGTTGTTGTAATTCTTTCACTTTATCGTTTCCGTTGATAGTAATGACGTAATTTTTTTTATCTTCATGTTGTACATCTTGAATCCAGTTTATTGTTTTCAGTTTGTTATAATTGTCTTTGTTTTCAATCAAACCGGATACAAAAACTTTTATTTCATCCTTTTTTTTCAATTCGGCAGATTTCAGATTTAAGATACTGTCAATGGTAATTAACTGTCCTTTATCGATGATGGCCACTCGCTTACAAATTTCCTCCACAGACCACATCACATGTGTAGTCAAGAGTACCGTTGTACCATTTTCATTGATCTCCAGGATGAAATCCCTGACGACCTGGCGGGATTTCGGATCCAAACCATTTGTGGGTTCATCCAAAACAAGGAGTTTCGGATCATGTAAAATCCCTCTGCATATATTGATTTTTTGGGCCATCCCAGATGAAAAATTCTTAATTTTTTCATGACGCCATTCCCACATATCAAATTTCTTAAGAAGCATCTCGATCCTCTGGTTTGCCCTTTTTTTCTCTATATTATACAAACTGGCTGCATGCATCAAATTTTCTTTGGCGCTTAAATGCTGATACAAAATGACAGAAGCGGGAACATAACCAATGATTTCTCTGATTTCTTTTCTTTTTTTTGTGATATCATTTCCAAAAAGCTTGACTGAGCCTTTATCAGGTTTAAGAATCGTTGTTAAAATTCTTACTAGAGTTGTTTTCCCCGCTCCGTTGGGACCTAACAACCCAAAAATTTCTCCTTGATTAAAATTGAAGGAAACTTCTTTTAATGCCTGAATACTTCCAAAACTTTTGCTGATATTGTTAATTTCAACAGCTATAGTGTTACTCAATACGATCACCTGTTTTTTATCTTTTTTTGTTTTTTAGATCTCCCAACGCACCGGGACCTGCAATTTCAATACGCTGTCCCTCTTTCTTGATCTTTTCTTCAGCTTCCTCCATTATCTTTTTATATTGTTCATATTCTGCTTTGATGGCTGACATATCTCCATCGAACCAATTCATAATACTTTCAGTTAATCCCTCGACGGTGTTGAAGTCTACATTATCTGCTGAGCCCAGATATTTCATAATATTCAATTGCTTCCTTACTGCAGCTCTTATATCCTCTTTTTTTATCACATCTTGATCTGTTAAGGCACTTCCTATGATATTAATTCTAAAACGAAGGTCTTCAACAGATGCACTTAACCCTTCTAATCTTGATATGAGCATGTTCATCAATTCTTCCAATGACATATCCATTTATATACATCCCTCCAAAAATTCTTTTATATTGAACTTTATTAACAACAAGTAATGAAATCCCCACCGGAACCTTCACAACAACAGTCAAGACACCAAAGGGTACTACAAACCTGACAACATGTCTCTGTATCTGTTCTGGCATGGCCGGCTCTTCTGGAAAAGAAATAACCGTTAACCGTTTGCCTGTAAGCCGCTTGATATTCTGAGTTTTCAGGATCAAGCCTTAAGGCCTTTTCAAAGTTAATCCTGCCCTGATTGTAATTCCCGGATGAAATCTCTATCACGCCCATCAGATAAAACCACTCAGCATCTCTCACACTTATATCTTCCAAGATATTTCTGGCTTCAGAAAATCTTCCAGCTTGAATCAGTCTTCTAATATATGTATAATCATAGCCCGAAGAACTACTTGTAGATCTTGAGTTGTTTTTTTGATAACTATCTTCTTGATAGCCTTGCCGTGAAACACCGTTGTTGATAACATAATCATACGCTTCGTTTATTTCCTTCATTTTTTGCTCTGCCAATTCTTTCATGTGTTTTTCTTTATAATAATCCGGATGGTATTTTTTAACCAACCGATTATAAGCTTCTTTTATTTCCTTTTTTGTTGCACCGGGTTTGATATTTAAGACTTTATAGGGATCTTTATTCATGAAGAACTCCTTTTTTTTGACAATTAGACTTCTGACCAAGAACTCTGTAAACCATTGCCGGTAATGACTTTGATATTATACCATCAATTTCAGAACGATATACACCCAAACAATCGTTAAAAAGAGAATAGATATACTCGAGGTGATCAAGCAAAAGATATAGACGCCATTTTTCTTTATCTTTTATTTTTTTTACCACCTCTTCGGTTTTACCAACGGAAAGAATAACTTCTTTATTTTCAAAGATTAGGGGATTATAATGCCACTTTTTTAAATCCCTTTCGAGATCTTCAAAGGCGTCTAATGTATATATTAATTTACCCAAAAAAAAGGTAAATTGTTCAGTTTCATCAGGTAATTTGATGTACAATTGCCTTGAAGCATAACGGGTTGTTTTTTTTAGTATTGTCCCAAAACAATTTGATAATTCATCTATTTCGGGCTTCTTAAGTTCTTCCATTCTCTCCAATTGATAAAAAAGATTATCCAAATCATCGTACTTGAACAATGTTTCACGGTTCCATTTCATCGGGATTTTATTGAGACCTTGGTACAATAATTTCTTAAACCATCTTTCATCCCTTATGTTATCCTCAATCTTTTTTTTCACAAAGTAAACGCTGACATCTGCTGCTGTTTGGTCTATCTCATTAGGTCTTTTGACCCTTCTTTTGTTCACCGGATGCATGATACAAGTTTCATATTTGTAAACAAAATTTTTACCGCTCAAGGCATGCCATAAAAGGGTTAATAAACTGATGTCATATGATAAAAAAAGTCTTGAAAATTGTCCATACCTCTTTCCGAGAGTCTTACATAAACCGCAATATTGAGCTTTAAACAGATAATTCTCACAATCATTTCTAACGGGTCTGATATATCCAAACATCAACCTCTCTCCACATATTTCTTGATACCATTCAGGATATCTACATTCGAAGTGCTAACTGCACTCAGTTCTTTTTTACCAAGCCTTTTTGCCAATTCTATTTTTGTTGTTCTTTGAAATTGTATGAGCAAAGTACCGGTCGTTGCGGTCTTGTTAAACCACATCTTTTTAGTGTTGTCAGAACAGTCTGAAGCTAAAAACAAAATTTTAAAATGATTTGAATTCAGATATCTTTCCAAACTTTCTTTTCCATATATCAGTGCTCCCATTTTACTTGCAAATGAAAGTAATCCTATGATCTTTTCTTCAATTTTGTCATTCACTAATACTGCGATGATAACACCTCCAATCGTTTTTTATTATTCAAAGATGACCACAGCAAGATTCCAATCAATATTGCATTGGAAGCGGTTGAACTTCCACCATAAGTAAAAAATGGAAGGGGCAATCCGGTCACAGGAAGTAGACCGATTACCATGCCAACATTAATTGTAAATTGTATGAAAAAGGTTGAAAAAACACCCAAAGATAACCACTTCTTCATTCCGCTTCTCTTACGAATGATCGAAATATTTATTGCAAATAGTATGAACCAAAGACTGTAAAAAAACAGCATTCCAAAAAAACCTTCTTCTTCAGCAAAAACAGCTAAGACAAAATCTGTGTGGTCAGCCGGTATATATCCATATAGGTTTCCTAAACCTCTTTGATAACCTTTTCCAAACAATCCGCCAGAAGCAACCATCGTGACAGATTGTTGAGTGTGATAATAAGTATCAGGATTTTTTGAAGGATCCAAAAATGCAGTGATTCTTTCTTTTTGATAGGGTTTCAACCCAAAGGTGTAAACCAACAGAATAAGTATTAGAAACAAAATAAAAAATCCAAGTAAGCGTCTTTTATTCTTTTCAGCAATCACATAGTACATTATAAAAGTAAAGACAAAAACCATACCGGTCCCAAAATCAGGTTCAAGCACGATTAAAAGAACTACCGGTAAGGTTAATATGAGATTAATCAGTGAGCTCTTTGAAGAATCAACACCGTGAGAATAAAGATAAGAATAAAGGACTATCATAAAAGGTTTCACGAACTCAGATGGTTGAAACCCACCAATAGGAGTCGAAAACCATCTTCTTGAACCACCCCATCGCTCACCAAAAATCAAAAGTAAAACCAAAAGACTAATAATCAGAATATATCCGGGAATGAGTATTTTTCCAAGGTGGATTCTTTCAAATATAACAGGCGTTATGATGATCAACGCAATAGCTATTGTTATCCAGTTTATTTGTAAAATAGGTAATCTTGTATACCTGGAGTTGATAACTGCACTTTCAAGATTTATATACCCCAAAAAACTCAAAATGCAAAAAACGATGAAGATTAAAAATGTTTTATAGTTTAACTTTCTTGTTTTCAATATAAACACACCTATAAAAAAAGACGGCCATCAGACCGCCTCTTAATTGTAGCTTAAATCTTATTCATCCAAGATTTGAAGTAATGCGACCTCACTCGCATCTCCTCTTCTTTGACCCATTTTCAATATCCTCGTGTATCCACCCGGTCTATCCTTGAATTTCGAAGAGATTTCGTCAACAACTTTGTTGGTCAGTTTTCTGTCTCCCAGATAAGAATATATGTATCTTCTGGAATGTACTGTCCCACTTTTCCCCTTAGTAATAACCTTTTCGACAAATGGTTTGACTGCCTTTGCCTTGGGTAAAGTCGTTACGATACTGCCATGCTCAAAAAGAGACCTCATCAAATTTTTGATTAAAGCCTTTCTGTGATCACTGGGCCTTGATAACTTTTTTAATTTTTTCCTGTGTTTCATATTGCCTCCTCCTTCTTGTTCGGGCAGCTATTGCCCTTGAGCAGTAAAATGGAGTATTCTAAATATCCAAAGATATATCGAATTTTTCCTTTAGTTTTTCATTTACTTCTGCTAAAGATTTTTTACCAAAATTTCGTATTTTTAAAAGTTCCTGTATAGGCCTATTGAGAAGGTCTCCAATGGTATTTACCTTATCCCTTTTTAAACAGTTCAAAGATCTAACGGACAATTCAAGATTTTCGATTGGCAAAGAACTAATATCTTCATCACCGGATTGTGTTTCTTCTTCTTCTTCCTCAAGACCACTTTCCTCAACTTCTACTTCTTCTACTTGTTCATTTTCAACTTCTGACTCAGTTTCACTTTCTTTTTCAGAAACCTCTGCTTCATTGACGATCTGTTCCTCATCTTCTTCACTTTCAATCTTATCAGGCTTGTCAGGACTTTCAAAAATCATATCAAAGGTTGTCAGTTCAGGAAGATTTTCTTGGATTTTTTCAAAGTGCCCAATCAAGATATTCGACGAAGCTCTTAGAGCTTCTTTTGGCGTAATATTCTTTTTTGTCCAGATTTCAAGAATTAATTTGTCATAGTCTGTTTTTTTACCTACACGAACATCTTCATCTCTGAAGTTAACCCGCATAACAGGACTAAATATACCGTCTATGGGTATCATTTGTATATCATCAATCTCTTCGAATTCAACGATTGGTACATAGCCTTTTCCCATTTCAGCATACAAGAACATTTCAAAATCAGCATCTTCGTTCAAAGTAGCAATTTTGTGTTCAGGATTTGTTACTGTGATTCCTGCAGGACATTTTATATCAGCAGCGGTTACAATTCCGGGTCCTGTTTTATCAATTTTTAACTCGACCATCTCATCAAGCTTAATCTCTTTTCGAAGTTGAATTTGTTTGACATTCATTATTATTTCCAGAATATCCTCTTTAACACCCTTTATGGTATCGTACTCATGGAATTTATCTGGAATCTTTATTCTGGTTATAGCCAAAGACATGATGGAAGATAACAAAACGCGCCTTAAAGAATTACCTATGGTTATAGAAAACCCCTTTTCCAAAGGTGATAGGGAAAATCTACCGTATAAATAATCCCCTTCTTCTCTTTCTTCCTCAATGATTAATTTCTTAGGCATAACATATTTAATCATACTTTTCGATCCCTCCCGGTAGAGTTTATAATTTTAAACTCATTGCAGACATTATGCTTTGTCTACATCAACTCGAAAGAAGGTCATTGAGGACCTTCTTCTTTGGATTTTACTTGGAGTACAATTCTACGATAGATTGTACGTCCACTGGCAGGCCTGCTTCTTCCATTTCCGGATACCTGAGACAAGTTGCCTGATAGGCATCGAAATTAACATCCAGCCAGGGTGCAGTGCCTTTATCTTTGGCACTTGCTATAGCTTCACTGATAACCGAGAGAGATCTGCTTTTTTCTTTTACTTCAACTACATCATCCGGTTTAACTCTCATGGAAGGAATGCTTGCTTTTTTCCCGTTTATCTTAAAATGACCATGTGTAACAAGTTGTCGAGCAACATTCCTTGATGGTGCAAAACCCATTCTGTAAACGGTGTTGTCCAATCGTGATTCAACGATCTTGACAAGGTTATCACCGGTTACCCCTTCCTTTTTACGTGCTTCTTCAAAGTAGTTTCTGAATTGTTTCTCTAAAACACCATATATTCTTTTCATTGTTTGTTTTGTCCTAAGCTGCATACCATATTGTGTCAATTTGTTTCTCGAAGTTGGTCCATGTTGACCGGGCACATATGGTCTTCTATCAAAAGCACATTTATTGCTAAAACAGCGGTCTCCTTTAAGGTAAAGTTTTTTACCTTCTCTTCTACATAATTTACAAAGAGGACCTCTATATCTTGCCATTAATTCTACCTCCTTAAGTTTACATTCCTCGTCTTTTTTTCGGTCGACAACCATTGTGTGGATTAGAAGTGGTATCTTTGATGTTGTTGACTTCTAACCCTGAAGCTTGAAACGTTCGAATAGCGGCTTCTTTCCCGGGTCCAGGACCATTTACTTCTATATCCAACTTTTTTAAACCCATTTTTAACAAGTCTTTTCCCAATTGATCCGCAGCAATTTGAGCGGCATAAGGAGTACTTTTTTTGGAACCGGTGTAACCCACAGTTCCCCCACTTGCCCATGATATGGTGTTACTATTCATATCACTGATGGTTATAATCGTATTATTGTATGTCGATCTGATTTTGGCTATCGCACGATCAGATTGTAGTTTCCTCTTCTTCTTTTTTTCCTTTTTTTTCTTTATCGCCATTTACAGCCCTCCATTCATCATTTTCTCTTGCGGCCTATTCCGGGTTTTCTACCTTTTCTGGTTCTGGCATTGGTCTTTGACCTTTGTCCCCTGACTGGAAGGCCCAATCTGTGTCTTCTTCCTCTATAGCTACCAATTTCAACAAGTCTTTTAATATTTTTTTGAACTTCCTGTTTCAATTCACCCTCGATCTTATAATTATCATTGATAAACTGAGTTACTTTTCTTATCTCGTCTTCAGCAAGATCTTTAACCCTTTTGTCCGGGTCAATTTCGGTGTTTTTAAGAATTTCATCCGCTCTTGTTGGTCCTATACCATAGATATACCTCAAAGCGACAAAAACCTTTTTCTGATTGGGTAATTCTACCCCAAGTACACGTGCCATCTATCTTTTTACCTCCCTTTCTGTCAGCCCTGTTTTTGGTTGTGTTTTGGATTTCTACTGCATATAATTCTTACAATACCTTTTCTTCTAATAACCTTACAAAATTCACATCTTGGCTTAACAGATGCTCTTACTTTCATGGCAGACACTCTCCTTTCATATCTCTTCTATTCTTTATGCCTTTTTCCTGTAAACGATACGTCCTTTTGTTAAATCGTATATAGACAACTCAACCACAACGCTATCACCTGGAACTAAACGTATAAAGTTTTTTCTCATTTTTCCGGATATATGTGCAATCACCTCGTGTCCATTTTCAAGTTCTACTTTGAAAACCGCATTAGGTAAGGCCTCTAACACTTTACCGTCAATTTTTATGACATCACTGTTATTTTTTGGCATTTACTCCCCCCCGCCTACTTTACATGCTTTCTGATTATTGACCCAAGTTTAATTGGAGTCTTTTCAGCCATTATCGGGGCTAACATAAACTAATCCTGCCTCAACTCTTCCAAGGTATTAAACACAATCTCATCGACCTTGTCAACAGTTCCGGAAGCATCTATTGTAATAATCTGGTTACGGTCTCTATACAATCTAATCAACGGCGACGTTTTATCAATGTAAATTTGGTACCTTTTTCTGACGGTTTCAGCTTTGTCGTCTTCCCTTTGAATTAGGGGTGTGCCGTCATCATCACATTGAGTATCTTTTTTTGGTTTTAAAGAGATTAAATTGTACACTCTGGAACACTTTGGGCAAACCCGTCTGTTGCTTATTCTTTTTACTACTTCATCCTCAGATACATCAAGGAAGATAACCGCTGTTAAAGACAATTCAAGCTCTTTTAATATTTTATCCAGATCTTCTGCTTGATTTACGTTCCTTGGAAATCCATCCAGAATAAAACCGTTCGTACAGTCATTTTTTGATAATCGATCTTTAACTAAGTTAAAAAGTAATTCATCAGACACAAGTTGACCTGATTCCATTACCGATTGCACCTTTTTACCTAACTCAGATCCTGCAGATACTGCATCTCTCAACATATCTCCAGTAGATATATGCGGAACGCCATAGCGTTCCACAACATCTTTTGCCACTGTGCCTTTCCCTGCACCCGGGGGGCCGAGAAAAATTAAATTTAATTTTTTCAATTAAATCATCTTCTTCCCTTCAAACGACCTTTTTTCATAAATCCATCATAATTTCTCATAATCATATGTTGTTCCATTTGCTGTATGACATCAAGTGAAACTCCAACTGCAATTAGCGCAGAGGTTCCACCGATCCATATATTAATTCCCAATATTCCCGATAAAAGATACGGAATAACGGCAATAATAACCAAAAACATTGCTCCCATAAATGTCATCTTGTTCAGTATCCTCGTAAGATATCTTTCTGTTGGCGCACCGGGTCTGATACCGGGAATAAATCCACCGTATCTCTTAATATTATCTGAGACATCATGTACATCAAAAGTGATGATACTGTAGAAATACGAGAAGAAGAATATCAGTACTGCGTAAATTGGAACGTACAGATAACCACCCGTACCAAGCCATCTTTCCAAAGCGGGACTGTTTGACATAGATGCAATAGCTGCCGGTATGATCATGATCGCTTGCCCAAATATTATTGGAATAACACCACTTTGGTTAACTTTCATAGGAATATAGGTAGTCTGTCCCCCATATACCTTTCTTCCGGTTACTCTTTTGGCGTATTGTACTCTAACTCTTCTTTCACCTTGTTGAACATAAATGATTCCGATGATCATGGCTAACATTACAGCCAACATGATGAGCCATTCCATAATACCGAGTTGTCCCACAATGGCTTGTCCAACATAACTGGGGAATCTTGCAACAATTCCTGCAAAGATTAGGACGGAGATACCGTTTCCTATACCTTTTTCTGTGATCCTCTCACCAAGCCAAATGGCAAACATTGTACCGGCAACAATCGTAATCGTTGAAACGAAAACAAAGAAAAATGGTGCGATACCTTCAACAATAAGGGCAGGATTTCTTGAAATACTGAAACTGAGAATGAATCCCTGTAAAACGGCGAGCGCTACAGTTAAATATCTGGTAATCTTCGCAAGTTTTTTCTTTCCTTCTTCCCCTTCTTTTGACAGTTCTTTCAAACTGGGAACAACGCTCATTAAAAGTTGAAGGATAATTGATGCGTTAATATAAGGTGTTACACTCATCATCATGATAGAAAACTGTTGAAGAGCTCCCCCAGCAAATACATCGTAAAAACTAAATAACCCACCGGCAGCACCGGATTGAAAGCTTTGGAATACGTTTGACCATTCTGATAAATTGATACCGGGAATGGGGATATAAACACCCAACCTATAAACAATAAGCATCAAAAGTGTAAATATGATTCTTTCTCTTAATTCGGGAATACGAAAAGCATTCTTAAATGCTGTCCACAATTCAAATCACCTCAATTTGGCCGCCAGCTGCTTCTATTTTCTCCTTTGCACTTTTACTGAAGGCATTGACTTTTACAGTCAGCTTCTTACTGATTGTTCCTTCTCCAAGTATCTTAACACCATCCAACGTTTTTTTGATGATACCTCTTTCAAGTAGTCCTGATACTGTGACTTCATCTTCGTTGTTGAATCTTTCTTCGAGTACATCAAGATTAAGAACAGTATATACCTTCTTATTAATGTTTTTAAAACCCTTTTTTGGAATTCTTACATAAAGGGGCGTTTGGCCACCTTCAAAACCCGGTTTACTTTTGGCACCTGATCTTGATTTTTGTCCTTTATGTCCTTTTCCAGCTGTTTTGCCTTTACCGGATCCAGGTCCTCTTCCAACTCTTACTCTTTTTTTCTTTGAACCATCTGTAGGTCTTAAATCTTCTAATTTAAGGGGCATCTAAAAACCTCCTCCCATTCTTTATTGTTAACTATACTTCTTCCACTTTAACAAGATGTTTGATCTTGTTTATCATTCCTCTGATTTGAGGTAAATCTTCCTTCTCAACAACTGATCTGATTTTTCTCAGACCCAGTGCCATTGCCGTAGCTCTTTGGTCGCTTTTATAACCGATCGGACTTTTAATCAGTTGTATTCTCAGCTTAGACATTCTTCTCACCTCTGTCTACACCATTAAAGACCTCACTTACTTTTATATCACGTTTTGCTGCGATATCAGCAGGAGATTCAAGTTCTTTGAGACCTTTGAAAGTGGCCCTTACAACATTCAATGGCGTTCTGGAACCAAGATTCTTTGTCAAGATATTATGAACTCCGGCAAGTTCTACTACCGCTCGAACAGAATCCGATGCAACAACACCGGCCCCCGGAGCTGCTGGTTTCATCAAAATCTCCGCTGAAGTCCATCTGGACTGAATCTCATGAGGTATTGTTCCTTTAATTATTGGAACAGTTATTGTGTTTTTCTTGGCATCTGCTATGGCTTTCCTAATAGCATCCGGCACTTCAAGTGCACTACCGATTCCAATACCTACTGTACCATTTCTATCACCAACAACGGCAACACATCTAAAATGAAGGTTCTTACCTCCACCAACAACTTTTGTTGTTCGTGTTATATCAACAACTCTTTCTTCAAGTTCAACTTGATCATTTTTCGTTCGATTCTGAGGCAAAACAATCCCTCCTTAAAACTTTAGGCCGGCATTTCTTGCACCATCGGCAAGTGCCTTGACTCTTCCGTGATACTTGAATCCGCCTCTATCAAATACAACTTCGTCAATACCTGCCTCTTTAGCCTTATTGGCGATATCTTCTCCGACCTTTTCAGCTGCTGTTTTATCCCATGTTTTATCTAACGTGCCTTTCAATTCATCATTAAGCGTAGATGAGGCACACAATGTATGATGTGTTGTATCATCTATGATTTGAGCGTACATGTGTTTTTCGCTTCTGAATACTGCCATTCTTGGTTTTTCAGGGGTTCCTGAAACCTTTTTACGTACTCTCAGATGTCTTTTTCTTCTGGCATATTTTCTGTCATTTCTGTTTATCATTTTCTCACCCCCGATTATACCTTTTTACCGACTTTTGTTCTGACAACCTCATCAACATACCTGATACCTTTACCACCATAAACCAGAGGTATTCTCCAGCCTCTAATATTAGCTGCTGTTTGTCCCACAACTTCTTTATCTATACCGTTGACGACAATCTGGTTAGGTTTTGGTACTTCAAAGGTGACGTTTTCAGGTGGTTCCACGTTAACCTCATGAGCATATCCCAAATTCATATTAAGCGTTTTACCTTTCATAGCAGCTCTATATCCTACGCCAACTATAGTCAATTCTTTTTTAAAACCTTCAGTAACGCCTGTGATCATGTTCTTAATATGCGAACAAAATGTTCCGGTCATTGCTCTGAACATTTTCGCTTCGCTTGTTCTTTTCATTAACTCAAGATTTGGTTTTACTGTAATCTCATTATTCTCAATCTCAATAATAACCTTGTCATTGAGCATTCTTTTCAATTCACCTTTGGGACCTTTAACAAAAATTGCATTATCCTTTATGGACACTTCAACCTTTGCGGGAATTGGTATGGGTTTCTTTGCGAGTCTTGATATAAACTTTTTTTCAGCCATTATTTACACCTCCCATAAGCAATTTGGAATTACCAGACATAAGCGATGATCTCGCCACCTGAAGACATTCTTCTGGCAGTCTTGTCTGTCATAACACCTTTGGAGGTGGTTAAAATAGCTATTCCAAGACCACCTTTAACAGAAGGAATATTGTCCTTTGAACAATAAACCCTTCTTCCTGCTTTTGAAACTCTCACAATTCCTCTAATAACTTGCTTTCTTTCTCTACGGGTTCCTTTGTATTTAAGCATTACTCTTAAAATTCCCTGTTTACCGTCTTCTATGTATCTGTAATCCTTAATATAACCCTCTTCTTTAAGTACATCACATATGCTCTTCTTCAAATTGGAAGCAGGAATATCAACACTTTCGTCAAAGACGGAGTTTGCATTTCTAATTCTTGTGAGCATATCAGCTATAGTATCGCTCCACACCTGTAACTACCTCCTTTCAATTACCAGCTGGCCTTTCTAACACCAGGAAGTTTTCCCTCTAAGGCCATCTTTCTCAGACATACCCTGCAAATTCCAAATTCTCTGTAAACAGAATGAGGTCTACCACATACCTTACATCTGCTGTATTCTCGAGTTTTATATTTTTGAGGTTTCTTCCACTTTTCTACCATTGCTTTTCTTGCCATTCTTTCCCTCCTAATTATCCTCTTTTAAAGGGCATTCCCATCAATTCAAGCAGCTTTCTCGCTTCTTCATTCGTATTAGCGGTTGTTGCAATAATGATATCCATTCCTTGAATACGTTTCACGTTTTCAGGTCTGATCTCAGGAAAAATAACTTGTTCCGAAAGGCCAAATGCATAATTTCCTCTTCCATCAAATGAATTTGGATTCAGACCACGGAAGTCTCTGACCTTAGGCAATACGATGTTGATCAACTTATAAATAAAGTTTTCCATATTACCATTACGTAACGTTACTTTAAGTCCTACCGGCATTCCCTTTCTAAGTTTAAAATTAGCAATCGCCTTTTTGGAATAAGTAATAACGGGTTTCTGACCGGCTATATCCCTGAGTTCTTCTTGATGTATTCTGAATAAATCTTTATTCCTGGAGCCTTCTCCAATTCCCATATTCACAACTATTTTTGAAAGCATTGGAACTTCCATTTTGTTCTTGTATGAAAATTCTTTCATCATTGCAGGAACTATTTCCTTCCTGTATATTTCATTTAAAACGCTGTTAATTCGTGCCGGTTTCTCCTGTTTAACTTTCTCTTTTTTTGCCATTTTTCTCCCAGCTAATGATTATCCTAACAGGGATAATTCGCTGAGCACACCTCCTTGAAGATTAATCTTTATCAATTAATTCACCGCATTTTTTGCAATAACGCTTCTTATCTCCATCATCAAGGATCTTCCATCCAATTCTGGTCCGTTTATCACACCTGGGACAAACGACCATCACCTTGCTAGAATTTAAAGGTAGATCTGTGTCGATGATTCCACCGTTCTTTTCTTGCTGTGTCGGTCTTTGATGGCGCTTAACGATGTTAATATTGTCAACGATTACCTTTGAAACAGATGGTATCACTCTTAATACTTTACCACGTTTTCCCCTATCGCGTCCGGAGATAACTTCAACTAGATCATCTTTTTTTATGATGTATTTGAATTTATTTGTTTTTTTTGGTTTTTTCACAAGAGCACCTCCTTTACAATACCTCTGGTGCCAAGGATACGATCTTCATATATCCCTTTTCCCTAAGCTCTCTGGCAACGGGTCCAAAAATTCTCGTTCCCTTGGGTACATTTTGATTGTCAATTAATACCGCCGCGTTGTCATCAAATCTAACATATGTTCCGTCTGGTCTTCTGACCTCTTTGTGAGTTCTGACAACGACTGCTTTGACCACTTCACCTTGTTTGACATTTGAATGCGGTATTGCCTCTTTGACAGATGCGACCACAATATCGCCAATGGTGCCATAATTTCTCTTTGATCCCCCAAGGATATTAATGACAAGAAGTTTTTTTGCTCCAGAGTTATCGGCTACATTCATGAGGGTTTCTCTAAATATCATTGTTCTTCGCCTCCCTCAGTTTCTAAAACCTTGATTTCTTCTTCATCGAGTATATCTCGTTTAACTATTTCAAGAACTTCCCATCTTTTATGTTTGCTCATTGGCTTGGATTCTATAATTCTCACGACATCAGCGATTTTACATTTATTTTCTTCGTCATGAGCCATGAATTTCTTTGTCTTTTTAACCCTTTTTCCAGTAACGGCGTGTTTAATCTGTCTCTTAACTTCAACAACAACCGTTTTTTCCATTTTATCACTTACAACTTCGCCGGTTAAAATTCTTCTGGGCATCTTCTACCCTCCCTTATCTTTTGATACCTAATTCTCGTTCTGTGAGTATGGTCATAAACCTTGCAATATCTCGTTTACACGTTTTAATAAGATTTGTATTATCAAGTTGTTTTAACGCCAATTGAAAACGAAGGTTCATCAACTCTTTCTTTTTTTCTTCTAACTTTTCGTTCAGCTCTTCATCTGTATATTGTCTCAGTTCACTAGCCTTCATTTTTATTCACCTCCAACGGCATGCCTCTGGACTATCTTTGTTTTGATAGGTAGCTTATCCGAGGCCTTTTTTAAAGCCTTTTTTGCCAATTCCTCAGAAACACCACCTATTTCAAATATTATTTTCCCCGGTTTAACAACACTGACCCACATCTCAACGTTTCCTTTACCCTTACCCATTCTTGAATCCTGGGCTTGTTTTGTAACCGGTTTGTCGGGAAATATTCTCATCCAAAGTTTACCGTTTCTCTTTAATGTTCTTACCATTGTTACCCTGCACGCTTCGATCTGCCTTGCGGTAACCCATTCAGCCTCGAGCGCTTTTAAACCGTACTCACCAAAATGTACACTTGTGCCTCCCTTGGCCTTTCCGGTCATTGAACCACGTTGTTGTTTTCTGTATTTAACCCTCTTGGGCATCAACATCTCAAATTACCTCCTCTCTAACTGTGAAGTTTATTTGTCAGAGGTGTATACCCATACCTTTACACCTATTACTCCACTTTTCGTATTAGCAACTGTATAACCATAATCGATCTTGGCTTTCAATGTTTGTAGCGGAATACGTCCTTCACGATACCATTCAACTCTTGCTATTTCAGCTCCACCCAAACGTCCTGCAACCATTACTTTGATTCCTCTTGCACCACTTTTCATGGCGTTTCTCATAACTCTTTTCATCGCTCGTTTATGAGATGTTCGTTTTTCAAGCATTGCCGCTACATTTTCTGCTACGAGAAGGGCATCTGTCTCGGGTGTCTTGATTTCTTTTATATTTACAAAGCATTGCTTTCCGGTTAGCTTTTCCAATTGTTCTCTTAAAGCTTGAACTTCTGAACCTTTTTTCCCAATTACGATACCGGGTTTTGCTGTATATATGGAAATTTTGACCTTACTCGCACTGGGTCTTTCAATATACACTTCATCAACAGCGGCATCAGAATCTATAATTTGACCTCTCTTCGTCTTAATCCTATATCGTTTGTTTCGAATCAATTTTCTTATCTTTTCATCTTCTATGAGATAATCAGAATAGTTCTTTCCACCGAACCAATTTGCTTGCCAATCTTCCGAAACTCCAAGTCTAAACCCTCTGGGATGTACCTTTTGACCCACGGTTCAAATCACCTCGTTTCTCTTTCGTCGTTTTCAACTGTTTTTGACATATCTCCCACAACAACTGTTATATGAGACATCCTCTTTAATTGTATATCAGCTCTGCCACGACCTCTTGGCCATACTCTTTTTAATCTTGGTCCTTCATTGACATATGTTTCTTTGACAAAAAGATTATCTGCATCTAATTCATAATTGTGCACAGCATTTGCTACTGCTGAATTTAAAACCTTTTTAACCAAAGCTGCCCCTTTTTTGGGTGAAAATTCCAAGATATCCAACGCACGCTCAATTTTCTCTCCACGAATAGCATTGATAACAGATCGCACTTTTTTCGGGGAGATTCTCAGATATTTCGCAGTCGCTTTGGCCTCG
Source organism: Thermotogaceae bacterium (assembly GCA_030445775.1). Lineage (GTDB taxonomy): Bacteria > Thermotogota > Thermotogae > MWEM01 > MWEM01 > JASUTC01. Next base: position 150,573 of record JASUTC010000001.1, read on the forward strand.
GTCACGGGTGTTTTAGCCGCTTGTTCTTTTCTCTCTCTGTGATAAACAGATCTTTTTTGATGTGCCATATTCTACTACGCCCCTTCCCTACTGCCGACCTGGCCGACTTTCGCCTTTTTGTCAGCATGTCCGCCAAATCTCCTTGTGAATGAAAATTCACCGAGTTTATGGCCGACCATGTTTTCGCTAATATACACTGGTATATGTTTTAAGCCATTATATACTGCTATCGTATGTCCTACCATTTCAGGTATTATTGTTGATGATCTACTCCAAGTTTTAAGAACTTCCTTTTTTCCGGCTTGATTTAACATTCTAACTTTCTTTAAAAGCTTTTGATGTACAAATGGCCCTTTTTTAGAAGATCTACTCAAAGGCACTACCTCCTTCCATTATCTCCTCTTTTTGGATTTTCTTCTTCTTACGATGAATTTATCGGATGCTTTCTTTCCACGTCTGGTTTTATAACCTTTTGCAAGGGTCCCCCATGGACTTTGTGGGTGTTTTCCACCTTTTGATCTTCCTTCTCCACCACCCATTGGATGATCGACGGGGTTCATAACCATACCTCTTACCGTGGGTTTAATACCAAGCCATCGTTTTTTCCCTGCTTTTCCGTAAACTTCGTTGTTATGATTTTCATTTCCAACAACACCAACTGTTGCTTTACAGGTTTCAAGAATTCTTCTAAGTTCACCGGAAGGCATTTTAAGAAGTGCATAGCCGCTTTCTCTTGCCATAATTTGTGCGGATATTCCGGCTGATCTTGCAATCTGAGCACCTTTACCGGGTGTATACTCAATAGCGTGAACCATTGTACCAACAGGAATCTCTCTTAAAATCTTACAATTTCCGGCTCTAATTTCAGCAGTTGGTCCACTCATAACTTCATCGCCGACATTCATTTTCTTCGGTGCCAGTATGTATCTTTTCTCTCCATCTTTGTAATAGAGTAAAGCAATTCTTGCTGATCTGTTAGGATCGTACTCAATGGACATGACCTTAGCAGGAATGCCATCTTTGTTTCTTTTGAAATCAATAACTCGATACATTCTTTTATGTCCGCCACCGTGATGCCTGACAGTAATTCTTCCCCTGTTATTTCTTCCGCCTTTTTTTCTTAACGGCTCTAATAAAGACTTTTCTGGTTCTTTTTTGGTAATTTCAGAATAATCCTGTCCTATGGCATATCTTCTCGTCGGGGTTGTTGGTTTATATCGTTTAAGTCCCATTTTCAGCTCCCCTTTCTATATATTAATAGATGTTATCCAAATCAGGAATGGTATAGCCTTCCTGTAATTTAATCATAGCTTTTTTCCAACTACGTGTTTTCCCAGTAAACTGTCCCTGTCTTTTGGGTTTTGGTTTACAATTCAAAACATTGATCTTTGACACCTTTACTTCATAAATATCCTCTATTGCCTTTTTTATCATTTGTTTGTTTGAATTTCTGTGAACTTCAAAAGTGTATGTATGATTTTCCATATTCGCAGTCGTTCTTTCTGTAACGATTGGGCGTATGAGAATATCTCTCGTATGGAGTTTAATTGGCATTACCCAACACCTCCTCGATTTTTTTAATCGTTTCTTTGGTTATAATAACCTTTTGACAGTTGATGATGTCATAAACATTGAGCCCGTCTATATTGGTTTTTTGGCTTGTATTTCCCGGATTATCGGCAATGATCACCTTTGATTGCTTAATATTTTTTCCGGACATCTTTGTGTTTTCATACTCTGAATTTTTGAAAGGTAATACAAGCAACGTTTTATTGTCATTTACCGATAAAGCCTCTAAAACCTTTTTATACGATTTTGTTTTTACCTCTTTCATCTTAAACTCTTCGATGACTATGAGATTACCCTCTCTAAAGCGTGTACTCAAGGCTGATTTCAACGCTAATCTTTTCATTTTTTTTGGAAGTTTTACCTTCCATTCTCTTGGCTTGGGTCCAAAAGCGACTCCACCATGTCTTTGATGAGGCCCCTTAAGACTCCCTTGTCTTGCTCTACCTGTGTGCTTCTGTGGAAAGGGCTTTTTACCGGTACCTTTTACTTCCGCTCTGGTTTTAGTAGAAGCCGTTCCCTGTCTTCTGTTGGTGAGTTGCATATTGACATACCTGAACATCACATCTTGGTTTGGTTCGATATCAAATATATCGTTTCTCAATTCAACTTCACCAGTACTCTGTCCATTTAGGTCGAGAACCTTAATTTTTGCCATTGTTTCCTCCTTTCAACGTGACTGATATGATTATTATCAGTAAGATTTTACTGTATTGCTCAGGTAAACAACACTGTTTTTTGCACCAGGGATAGCACCTTTTACCGCAAGCAAATTGTTTTCTTTGTCAATTCTGACTATTTCGAGATTCTGAATGGTAACTCGTTCGTTTCCATATTGTCCGGGCATTTTTTTACCAGGAAATACTCTGGCAGGATAAGAATGTTGGCCGGTACTACCCAATCCTCTGTGGAATTTGGAACCATGAGTTTTTTCTCCACCACTAAAATTCCATCGTTTCATAACACCGGAATAACCTTTACCTTTTGAGGTTCCAACAACATCTATTTTTGTTCCTTCTTTAAAAATATCTATAGTGATTTCCTGTCCAAGTTCATATTGATCTGGATTTTCACACCTGAATTCTCTTAAAAGCTTCATAGGTGCCACATCAGCCTTTTTAAAGTGACCCTTCATGGGCTTTGTCACTCTATGCTCTTTTTGCTTTTCAAATCCAAGCTGTATAGCTGTGTAACCGTCAATCTCTTCAGTTTTTTTCTGACAAACTACACATGGACCAGCTCTTACAACCGTTACAGGAACCATTACTCCGTCTTTGAATATTTGAGTCATTCCCACTTTTCTTCCTATTATTCCGCTCATTCTCTACACCTCCGTATTTAAATCAGAGCTTAATTTCGACATCTACCCCTGAAGGAAGATCAATCTTCATGAGAGCTTCCACAGTTTTCGGTTTTGGGTCTAAAATGTCTATGAGCCTTTTATGTACTCTTTTCTCAAAATGTTCTCTTGAATCTTTATGTTTATGTGGTGATTTAAGAACACAGTATACAGTTCTTTCAGTCGGTAAAGGAATAGGACCTGATACTTGAGCATTAGTTGTTTTGACTATTTCTACAATCTTTCCAGAAGATTGATCAAGCAACTCATGATCATAACCTTTTAATCTAATTCGAATCCTCTGTGAGGCCATTAATTATTTCCCTCCAATCCATAAAATTACGCTATAAAAGGGGAGTGGTATAAACACTCCCCAGCATTATACACAATACCAGTAACGATATGATTAACAGTAAGTTACTGTTGATTATCCGATAATCTCAGCTACAACTCCTGCTCCAACTGTCCTTCCGCCTTCTCTAACGGCGAATCTCATACCTTTTTCAAGAGCAACAGGCTTAATCAATTTGACTTCACTAACGATGTTGTCTCCAGGCATAATCATTTCAACACCCTCACCAAGGTCAGCAATTTCTCCAGTGATATCCGCTGTTTTGATGTAGAATTGGGGTCGGTAACCTTTTGTAAATGGTGTATGTCTTCCGCCTTCTTCCTTTTTCAAAACGTAGATATTTGCTTTAAAGTGCGTATGTGGAGTGATAGAGCCTACTTTTGCAAGAACTTGTCCTCTTTCAACTTCGTCCTTTTTGATACCTCTAAGTAAGCAACCTACGTTGTCTCCTGCTGATCCTTCGTCTAACAATTTTCTGAACATTTCTACACCGGTAACGGTCGTTTTGGCAGTTGGTCTGATTCCAACCAGTTCAACTTCGTCTCCGGGATGTACTGTTCCTCTTTCAATTCTTCCGGTAACAACGGTTCCTCGACCTGTGATTGTGAAAATGTCTTCGATTGGCATGAGGAAAGGTTTATCTGTTTCTCTTACAGGATCCGGGAAATAATCGTCACAAGCATCCATCAATTCGTAAATGGCTTGCATATTTTCACCATCAGGGCTGTCTTCTTCTCCAGCCTTCAATGCTGAACCTCTGATAACCGGTACATCGTCTCCTGGGAATTCGTATTTACTGAGAAGATCTCTAACTTCCATTTCAACCAAATCTATTAATTCTTCATCATCCACCATATCGCATTTGTTCAAAAAGACAACGATAGCAGGAACGTTAACCTGTCTTGCAAGCAAAACGTGTTCTCTTGTCTGGGGCATAGGACCATCTGTGGCAGCAACAACAAGTATAGCACCATCCATTTGTGCAGCACCGGTAATCATGTTCTTGATGTAGTCCGCATGACCCGGACAGTCAATGTGCGCATAATGTCTCTTCTCAGTCTGATATTCAACGTGTGCGGTATTAATGGTAATACCTCTTGCTTTTTCCTCAGGTGCCTTATCGATGGTGTCAAACGCAGAATAATCTGCAAGACCTTTCAAACTAAGAGCCTTAGTGATAGCAGCGGTTAACGTTGTTTTACCATGGTCAATGTGACCAATAGTACCAATGTTCAAATGCGGTTTGTTTCGTTCAAATTTCTCTTTTGCCATTTGTAGTTTCCCTCCTCATTATCGTTTAATAACTTACAAATAACTATAATCTATCGCCTATGTAAAATCTTTTCAAGTGTCTTTTCGTTTACCGGATCATAATGAGAAAACTGAATAGTATAGGTTGCTCTACCTTGACTCAGTGACCTCAATATTGTAGCATAACCAAATAATTCTGCCAAAGGTACAAAGGCTTCAACAACCCTGGCGTTGGATCTGCTGTCAAATTTCTCTATCCTGCCACGTCTTGTGTTTAAGTCTCCAATGATATCTCCCATATATTCTTCAGGAGTGGTTATCTCCACGGACATAATGGGTTCAAGTAAATAAGAATTACCTTTTTTCAGCGCTTCTTTTAAAGACATTGAAGCGGCAATCTTGAATGCCATTTCGGAACTGTCAACCTCATGATACGAGCCATCATACAAAGTAGCTTTCAGATCAACAACCGGATAACCAGCTACGATACCGTCCTGCATTGATTCTTCAATACCAATTCTGATGGGATTAATGTATTCTTTGGGAACACTCCCTCCTGTCGTAGCATCTTCAAAGATAAACCCTTTCCCACTTTCAAGAGGTTCATATTTGACCTTAACGTGTCCATATTGACCTCTACCACCACTTTGCCTGATATATTTACCCTCTGTATCAACGGGATTTTGTATAGATTCTCTATAGGAAACATGCGGTTTTCCCACTCGAACATTTGCCCCGAATTCTCTTCGCAAACGATCAATGATGATTTCAAGATGTAATTCACCCATACCGCTTAACAATGTTTGTCCGGTTTCTTCTTCAATCATAACCCTGATGGTTGGGTCTTCTTCCTTAAGTGCTGTCAGACCCTTAGCCAGTTTATTCTGATCATCTTTTGTTTCGGGTTCGATGGCAATTTGTATAACCGGTTCCGGAAAAATCATTTCTTCCAATAATATGGGAATATCTGCGTTGGATAAACTGTCACCTGTTGAAGTGAATTTCAACCCAATACCGGCAACTATTTCACCGGCTGTCACCTCATCAACATCTTCGCGTTTATCTGAATGCATGTAGATCAATCTGCTAAGACGCTCCTTTTTCCCTTTGTTAATGTTTTGAACATAACTCCCTTTTTTCAGGCTTCCGGAGTAAACTCGGAAATAAGTTAAACGGCCTACAAATGGATCAGATGCAACCTTAAAAGCAAGTGCCGCAAAAGGACCGTTAGGGTCTGCCTTCAGTTCAATTGTCTCGTCAGTGCCTTGAATACTGGCTATAATTGGTGGTACATCTAACGGTGAAGGTAAAAAATCAACAATAGCATCAATTAAAGGTTGTATAGCCTTGTTTTTAAAAGCAGTACCGCATAATACTGGAACATATTCGCCGGATACGGTAGCTTTTCTAATGGCACTTTTTAATTTATCAACGGGAACCTCTTCCCCTTCAAGATAACGTTCCATAATGGATTCATCAAAAGAAGACATTTTGGCTACTAGATCCTCATGCATAGCTTCCGCCTTTTCCATCAATTCATCCGGAATATCGTTCATAATGAAAGTAACCCCTTCACTTTCTTCCCACAGCAAAGTCTTCATTTGGACAAGATCTACTACACCTTTGAATGTTTCTTCAGCTCCAACTGGGAGTTGTATGGGTAACGGATTTGCTCCAAGTTTCTTGATCATACTCTTAACCGACATTTCAAAATCAGCACCGAGTTTGTCCATTTTATTCATGAATGCAATTCGTGGAACTTTGTACTTATCAGCTTGTCTCCAAACTGTTTCTGATTGGGGTTCCACGCCTGCACAAACATCAAATACTGCAATTGCGCTGTCTAATACTCGTAGAGATCTTTCAACTTCAACAGTAAAGTCAACGTGGCCGGGTGTATCGATTATATTAATCCTGTGATTTTTCCATAAAGCAGTTGTAGCAGCAGATGTAATGGTAATACCACGCTCTTTTTCCTGCTCCATCCAGTCCATGGTAGCCGTTCCATCATCAACGCTGCCAAGCTTATGTTTACGGCCAGTATAGAAAAGAATCCTTTCCGTTGTTGTTGTTTTACCCGCGTCAATATGAGCCATGATTCCAATATTTCTGACTCGTTCGAGAGGAATTTCTTTATAAGACACTATTGTTCCTCCATTTTATTATTAATTCTTTACCATTTGAAGTGAGCAAACGCTCTGTTTGCTTCTGCCATTCTATGTGTATCTTCCCGTTTCTTAACTGCTGCACCTGTGTTTTCCAGTGCTGACATAATCTCATCGGACAATTTGTATTTCATGGGTCTTCCCCGCTTCGATCTTACAGCAGCCAGAAGCCATCTCAATCCAAGAGATGTTTTCCTTGGTTCTGCTACTTCAACAGGTACTTGATATGTCGAACCTCCAACTCTTCTTGGTTTAACTTCAACTTCAGGTTTGATATTGTCCATTGCTTGTTTAAACATCTCAAGAGGATCTTTTCCAGTTTTTTCTCTAACCAATTCAAACGCATCGTAAACGATCTTTTGAGATTTTGATTTTTTCCCGTGATACATCAATTTGTTGATCAATCTTGATACCAGCAAATCATTATATACGGGATCCGGTTCGATCTTTCTTTTTTCAGCTCTTCTTCTTCTCATTTATTAATTTCCCTCCTGCATAACTGACTTATTTAGGAGCCTTAGTCCCGTATTTGGAACGTGCTTGCTTTCTATCTTCAACACCTGCAGTGTCAAGTGCTCCTCTAATGATTCTGTAACGTATACCTGCCAGATCTTTGACTCGTCCACCTCTTACCATTACAACAGAATGTTCCTGTAAATTGTGTCCCTCGCCAGGAATATATGCTGAAACTTCCATTCCATTGGCAAGCCTGACTCTCGCAATCTTTCTAAGCGCTGAATTAGGCTTTCGAGGTGTCATAGTTGTTACCCTGACACAAACTCCCCTTTTTTGAGGGTTCTTTTGTAAAGCAGGTGCTTTGGATTTTTCTTTAATAATTTTTCTGCTTTTTCTGACTAACTGATTGATTGTCGGCATCTATTAGAAAATACCTCCTTCCTTGATTTTGAAATTAACCAGGCGTATTTTACTACTAAAGCGAGTACATTGTCAACAGTACCCGCTTTATTATCTAAAAATTTACCATTATTTAACATTCAGTATATTATACTCTGATATTCCATTATCTTTTGGATCTTTTTTTCTTCTTAGGTTCAACAAAAGTGCAGGCGTTACAAGGCTTCTTTTGAACGTGATCAGAAAACTCGTCTCTAAAGGATTGAACAATCGTTCTTAAAGGGATAGCAGCAGATTGGCCCAAGCCGCAGAACGAAGTTTGTTCCATGACATCTGCAATCATAAGCAGCTGTTCAACTTCCTCTTCTCGACCTTGCCCCTTTGAGATTTTGTCCAGTAACTTAACGGAAACTCTTGTCCCCTCTCTACAAGGCGTACATTTACCGCATGATTCATGGGCAAAGAATTCCATGACAGTTTTTGCACAATCAACAGCGCAACTGTCCTCATCCATACACAGGATCACTCCTGAACCTAATGAAGCACCTTCCTTTGCAGAATCATAATCCAATCCGATTTCTAGTTTTTTTGTATTCATGAATGTTCCCGCTGTGCCACCGGTTTGAACGATTTTTAATTTCTTTCCATTGGGTATACCGCCACCGTATTTGTATATCAAATCGAAAATAGAAGTTCCCATTGGTACTTCAACCAACCCGCGATTGATGATATTACCCACCAACGTGAAGACCTTTGTTCCTGAAGATCCTTCGGTCCCCAAGGCTTTAAACGCTTCGGGGCCATTGTTGATAATCCATGGAATATTACTGAATGTTTCAACGTTGTTGACTACTGTCGGTTTTCCATATAATCCCTCTACAGGAGGATACGGTGGTTTCAACCTTGGTCGTCCAGGTCTACCTTCTATTGATTCTATCAGAGCTGTTTCTTCTCCACAGATATAGGCTCCTGCTCCAAGTCTTACTGATAAATCGAAACTGAAACCGCTTCCCATAATATCTTCGCCAAGCAATCCGATTTCATAGGCATCTTTTATGGCCTTTCTGATATTATCAATCGAACCGTAATATTCACCTCTGATATAAATATAACCTTTATTGGCGCCAACTGCATAGGCTGCAATTGTCATCGCTTCAACAACGGAATGAGGATCTCCCTCCATGATCAATCGGTCTTTGAAAGTACCAGGCTCTCCTTCGTCTGCATTACAGATGACATATTTTTCGGGATTATCAGCTTTTGCAGTAAATTCCCATTTCATACCCGTCGGGAAACCCGCGCCGCCTCGACCTCTAATATTACTTTTCTTAACAACATCTATGACATTTTCAGGCTTCATCTCCTTCAGGACTTTTGCCAAGGCCATATACCCATCTCGGGCAATATACTCTTCGATGGCACCTGGATCAATCACACCAACATTCTTGAGAACGATCCTTTCTTCACGATCAAGCTTGCCCGTTTCCTTTTTTTCGTGTTTGATGACCGATTTATCAATCATCAAATCCTTGACGATTCTGCCTTTAAGAAAATGTTCCGTGACTAATTGTTCAGCATCATCTGTAGAATTGATCTCATAAAAGACTTCTTCAGGATATACAGCAACAATGACACCATCCTTATAGACGCCAAGACTTCCAGTTTCAAGAACTTCAACCATATCGGATAATTGATATTTTTTAACATTTTCTTCAATGTGTTTTTTAAACTGCCTCGCTCCGCGAAGTGCGCTGCTCGAATCGACAGAAACCAAAACCGTCTGTATCTTCATCCTCATCCACGCTCCTCTTCACGAATATTGTTAATGATATCTAATACCTTATCGTGGGTTAAATTCCCATAAAATTCTTCGTTAATCATAATCACGGGAGATACACCACATAAACCCAAACACCCTGTTTCTTCAAGTGTAAATAAACCATCTTTGGAGGTTTGGGAAAAATCGCATCCCAATTCTTTCTTCAAAGTTTCAATGATTTCCTTTCCACCGGTTACATGACAGGGTAGACTATTACATACCCTTATAACGTATTTGCCCCTTTTTTCCACTGAGAACATGGTATAAAAAGTCAAAACCTCGTAAACTGAAGATTCCGGAACCTTTAATATCTCTGCCACCTTTTCGGCGGCCTCTAAAGGGACAAAGTTGTGAAAATGATTCTGTATCTCATGAAGGCAGTTGATTAGTACATCACCCTCTGCCAGACTCTCATCCGTTATAACACCGTTCACTATTTGCTCAACAGCTTCCAGCTCTTTATCTGAAACCACTATCACACCCCCTGTTAATTATTTCATGGTAAAGATAAAAGGGCTGATTTAAAAGAAAACCAGCCTAAAACTTTTTATGGTGACTGTATGCTAATTGCACCAAATCGGCAAACCTGTATACAACTGCTGCATCTGGTACAAATATCACGATCTATTTCATGAACTTGTTTAACTTCACCGCTAATGGCAGTGACAGGGCAAACCCGTGCACATGCCGTACATCCCACGCATTTTTCGGGATCGATGACATATCTAATTAACGGCTTACAAACCTTTGCAGGACACCTTTTATCGTTGATATGGGCTTCATACTCATCTCTAAAATACCGAATGGTAGAAATAACCGGTTGAGGAGACGATTGACCCAAACCGCAAAGAGAAGTATCCATGATGTTCTTTCCTAATTCTTCCAGGCGTTCGATATCTCCTTCTTCCCCTTCACCATCGGTAATTTTTTCCAGCATGTCAAACATAACTCGGTTACCTTCACGGCATGGGACACATTTTCCACATGATTCTTCCACAGAAAAATCAAGAAAGTATTTCGCCACATCCACCATACATGTATCTTCATCCATAAAGATCATTCCGCCGGAACCCATCATGGTCCCAAGTTCTTTTAAGGTTTCATAGTCTATTGGCGTGTCTAAGTGTTCTTTCGGTATACATCCACCGCTGGGGCCTCCGGTTTGGACAGCTTTAAACTCTTTTCCATCCGGAATTCCACCGCCTATATCGTAGACAACCTCTCTCAAGGTGATACCCATTGGCACTTCTACCAAACCGGTATTTTTTACTTTACCCGCAAGACAAAATACCTTTGTTCCTTTACTGGTTTCAGTTCCAATACTGGCAAACCATCTGGCACCTTTTGTCAGGATAGGTGGAATATTGGCATAAGTTTCCACGTTGTTATTAAGTGTTGGTTTTCCCCATACACCAACCTGTGCGGGAAACGGTGGCTTAACCCTCGGTTGTCCTCGTTTTCCCTCAATTGATTCAATCAGAGCAGTCTCTTCTCCACAAACAAATGCACCGGCTCCCATTCTGATTTCCAAGTCAAAAGAAAAATCGGAACCCATTATATTTTCTCCAAACAAGCCTAACTCTTTTGCCTGTTTGATTCCTTCATTCAAGCGCTCTATGGCAAGTGGATATTCAGCCCTTATGTAAATATAACCTTTACTTGCCCCTATAGCGTAACCGGCAATTGCCATTGCCTCCAGTATTGAATGTGGATCCCCTTCTAAAATGGATCGATCCATAAACGCCCCGGGATCTCCCTCATCGGCATTACATAAAACATACTTTTCATCTCCGGGTACCTTTCTGGTCAAATCCCATTTTAACCATGTGGGAAATCCGGCTCCTCCTCTTCCTCTGAGACCACTAATCTTCAGTTCTTCAATAATTTCTTCCGGTTTCATAGACAATGCCTTTTGGAGGGCAAAATAACCATCATGGGCTATGTATTCTTCTATCTTCATCGGATCAATGACACCCATATTTCTTGTTGCAATCTTAACTTGTCGTGTAAAGAAAGGATGGTCATCATAGGGATTGTGTGTCTTCAAACTGGATACCGGATTGTCAAGCAATTTATCCTCAACGATTCTTCCCTTCAGGATATGTTCCGACACAATCTTCTCAATATCCTCTGGAGTCAATTTCTGGTAATAAACCCCTTCGGGATAGATAACCATCAAAGGACCTGCATCACACATCCCCATACATCCTGTTTCTACTATTTTAACCACATCATGAAGCGCGTATTTTTCAACAGCTTTTTCAAGTGCTTGTAAACAACTTTCTTCTCCGGAGGAAATACAACCTCCACCTGCACACATTAATATTGTGTTAGTCGCAACCGGCAACTCTACTCACCTCGCAATCTTTTTTCTGATCAGATTTCGCCCTTTCTGACTAGTAAATCACTGACAACTTTTCCGTTTTTCACATGCTGATCAACTATTCTTGTAACTTGTTCGGGTGAAACATGACCGTAAATGATGGGATCACTGCCTTCCATTACAACCTCTACTGTGGGTTCCACATCACATAATCCCATGCATCCCGATTGAACGACTGAGACATCATCGATGCCGTTTTTCTCCAGCTCGCTAACAACAGCCTGAAGGGTTTCCTTAGCACCTGCGGCTATACCACATGTACCCATTGCAACAACTATTTTGCCTTTCTTCTCAGTATCCCTCATCTGAATATCTTTAACGGCCTTTTCCTTTATTTTCATCAACTCATCCAAACTCTTAATCTTTGCCATCCACATTCACCCCCTATATTTCTTTAATATCTTTGGTATTTCATTAGCAGTTACTTTTCCATAAAAATCCTTTTCCCCGATCAATACAACCGGAGCCATAGAACATGCCCCAAGACATCTTACACCATGAAGAGAAAAGTTCCCATCCTCAGTTATTTCTTCCATATCCACTTTCAGTTCTTCTTTAAACCTATCAAGGACTTTTTCTGCTCCTTTTACATAGCAAGCCGTTCCAAGACAAATCTTGATTTGATGCTTCCCTCTGGGCTTCATAGTGAAGAAATTATAAAAAGTTACCACGCCATATACCTGACTTTCGGGAAGATTTAATCTCTCGGCCACATGACTTTGGACCTCAGTCGGCAGGTACCCAAACATCTCCTGTGCCTTGTGTAATACTTCAATAAGCACTCCTGGTTTATCTTTTACTTCTTCAATAAAAGCGTCAAGTGTCTTGTACAGTTTTTCGTGTTCTGCACAAATAACATTTGATTCACCTGTTGACAACAGCAACACCTCCGATTCGTGATTCAGCTCATGAGCTGATAAAAAAAAGACAGCTCACAAATTATTATCAAATTCCTATTTTTCCCAGATTATTATAACACAAAGAAATCAGCTCCGGCATCCAAAAAAACATGATTTCTTATTTTTTTCTGCTTTTTTTATTTGTCCCATTTATTTTCTAACTGTCTTTCTTAGAATTAATGTAAAACAAATCATATTAATCAATTTTAATTCTTCAATAGTACTCAAAATAAACAAATATTGCAAGCGTTTGCATGGTTAAACTTCCTCTAATGCTTTCAGTGTTTCTTTCCGATGTCTGGACTGGTAATCGTATAAATCTCTTTCGTAAATTTCTTCCATTAACGGAGAACTGATTAAAAAATCCGCTGTTGCACGATTGGTGGCAACGGGGATATTATAAACAGTAGCAATTCTTAGGAGTGCTTTCACATCCACATCATGTGAGTGGGGCGAAAGAGGATCCCAGAAAAAAATCAGACAATCGATAACCCCATCAGCTATTTTTGCTCCAATTTGCTGATCCCCCCCAAGAGGTCCGCTTTTAAAAGTCTTAACTGGTAAACCGATCTTATCTTCTATTAAACTGCCAGTTGTACCGGTACCATACAAATGATGCGTAGAAAGAGTTCCTTTGTTATAACGAACCCATTCGATTAAGTCCTTTTTCCTGTAATCATGTGCAATGAGCGCGATGTGTTTCTTTTTACCGATTCTGATCTTTTCCGTCATCTCTATCCTCCATTAAAAAAGTGAATACTGAGCATGTTCCTGTAATCCGTCAAAAGCCTCCATTTCTCGTAAAATGTCAACCGTTGAAACGGATACCAAAGTTCTTCGTTTAAAATCATCAATAGAAACAAAATCACTCTTCTGCCTTTCAGAGATAACGGATCGTGCCACTCTATCTCCAAGTCCGTTGACTCTGTTTAAAGGAATTCGTAATTTTGAATCCTCTATATCAAAGGAATTAATACTTGATTTTTTGATGTTGACGGGTAAAAACTCAAATCCCCTTAAAAGCATCTCCAAAGCAATTTCATTAATGACCCTCATGGCATTTAACTTCTGTTTACTCATACTGCCATATGCTTCCGGGTCTTTTAACCAATTCCTAATCGTTTCAGGCCCGCTTAATATTAAGTTGATGTCAAACTCGCCACCTTTTACCGTGAAATAGGTGGAATAAAACGCAAGTGGATGATGTACCTTAAAATATGCCACTCTGAAAGCCATTGAGACATAAGCCACAGCGTGTGCTTTAGGAAAGAGGTATTTAATGGATTCACAAGATTTCAAAAACCAATCTTTTATACCATGCTTTTTCATGAGTTGGATTTCCTCTGGTTTTAACGTCTTTCCTTTTCGAACGGTTTCCATGATTTGAAAGGCCTGAACGTGCTCTATTCCACTGTGAATAAGCATGTTCATGATGTCATCACGACAAGCTATCACTTCTTGCAATTTTGCAACCTTATCGTTAATCAGATTTCTTGCATTGTCAAGCCAAACACCTGTCCCATGAGACAAACCTGAGATTCTCACCAAATCGGCAAAGGTTTTGGGACGCGTTTCCAACAACATACTACGAACAAAAGTGGTCCCAAACTCTGGGATACCCAAAGATCCGTTTTCTACTCCCGGTATATCTCCTTTTTTTAAACCGAGTGGTTTAAGTGTGGAAAAAATCTCAATCGTTTTTTTGTCATCCATGGGTATCTCTAAAGGGTTTATGCCGGTTATGTTTTCAAGGTAGCGCATAAACGTGGGATCGTCATGACCAAGCGCATCAATCTTAACAAGATCATCATGAATGGAGTGATAATCGAAATGAGTGGTTTGAACGTCCGAATTCCTATCATTTGCAGGATGTTGAACCGGTGTAAATTCAAATACTGTCTTGGACTTTGGCACAATCATCAATCCCCCTGGATGCTGGCCTGTTGTTCTTTTCACACCTGCAATTTCCTGTGCTATACGTTCTTTTTCGATATCTTTGATGGATTGGTCTGTCGCTTCTTCAAAACGAAGAACATATCCATAAGCTGTTTTATCCGCAACTGTGCTAATGGTCCCTGCTTTGAAAACATGATCCGAACCAAACAGCTCTTCGATATATTTATGCGCTTTTGTTTGGTATTCACCGGAGAAGTTCAAGTCAATATCAGGAACTTTGTTTCCATTAAACCCCATAAAGGTCTCAAAGGGAATTTCCTGACCAAATTTCTGCATCTGTGAATCACATGCTGAACATTTTTTATCCGGTAAATCATATCCTGAAGAAATTCCTTTGATGTTCGCAAATTCAGTCTTTTTACAGATGGGACAAACGTAATGCGGCGCTAAGGGATTAACTTCTGTAATACCCAGTAACGTTGCAACCAAAGATGAGCCTACAGAACCCCTTGAACCCACTAAATAGCCATCTTCCATTGACTTTTTCACAATTTTTTGAGCTATCAGATATAAAACGGAATAACCATTACCAATGATGGCATCCAATTCAAAATTCAGCCTTTTCAAAACTTCTTCCGGCGGATTATCTCCATATATTTCATGCATTCTTTGATAAGCGATCTCTCTAATTTCATCATCTGCTCCATCCAGTTCAGGTGTATGAAGTTTCCTTGTGATGGGCTTAATGTCTTCAGTTTTTGCCACTAATCGTTTGGGATTGTCAATAACGATTTTTTTGGCCTCTTCCAGAGAACCAGTAATCTTCTGTGCAATTTCCAGCATCTCTTTCGTTGTCCGCAAATGTAAATTAACCGATTGAAACATGTCTGGGGAGAATTTTTTGTTACGCCTGCGAAGGGCTTTTTCACTTATTTTCATAATAGACCAGGGTTTTTTATTCTCTTGTTTCAAATAATGAGCATTCCCCGACATGATACAATCATGCCCCATTTCAATGGCAAGTTTGTAAAATGCTTGGTACATATGCAGCATCTTGTCGTAATTCAATCCTTCTTCCACTTGAGTATAGGCATCGGGAGGCATGATTTCTATAAAATCGTAAAACTGTGCTATTTCCTTCAACTCAGCTTGATCATAACCATATCGATAGGCAGCAGCCAATTCACTCATTGGACTTCCCGTACCGATTAACAATCCCTCTCTGTTTTGAGATAGCAATTCTTTGGGTATCAAGGGAACACCTTTTCCAAAATATTTGATATGGCTTTCCGTGACTAACTTGTACAAATTATAAAGACCTTTGGTATTTGTCACGTAAACGGTAAAATCTTTACCAAAGAGTTTTTTCAAATCCATTTCACTTTTCAAAGAATCCAAATCGCTAAGACTCTTTTTCCCTCTGTTATTGGCAATTTCAACCAGAGATAAGAAAACTTTAGTAGTGATATCGGCATCATCAAGGGCTCGGTGATGATTAAACTCCTCAAGTTTTAAAACCTTTACTACCTTATCCAACGCATTACTCTTGATATTCAGTAACGCCCTTGAAAGCGAAAGTGTGTCGACATAGGTATTGCTGAAATCTTTATTCATAACAGTTTTAACTTGGTGTTTTAAAAATCGATAATCAAAATTGGCGTTATGAGCAACTAAAATGCTATCTTTAATAAAGGTAAGGAATTTTGGAAGAACATCTTCTATAAAAGGCTTCCCTTTTAACATATCGTTTGTAATACCTGTAATTTCGGTGATTTTAGAAGATATTTCCCTTTTTGGATTGACAAGTGAAGAAAATGAATCTATCACTTCACCATCTTTTATTTTCACAGCACCAAATTCAATAATTACGTCGTTTAACGGGCTCAATCCGGTTGTTTCAAAATCGAATACAACGTATTGCCAATCTCCTATTTGGTTTTTATTAAAAACAGATTCATCTAACAACTCTTTGTTATAGACGATAGGTGTAACGTCAACCAGGTAACCTTCCATGCCAAATAACGGTTTTATACCTTTTTTGACACATTTTTCATACAAATCAGGAAAAGATTGAACCACACCATGATCTGTAACAGCTAATGATTCCCACCCCCATTTAGAGGCAGCCTCAATATAATCATCTATTCTCAATATTGAATCCATGGCACTCATTTGCGTATGCGCATGTAACTCAATCCTTTTCTCGGGTGTATCATCTATGATTTCTTCCTTCTGTTGGGCCAATTTTGCTTCATCAATGAAAAAAGAAGGTTTTTGCGTTCGATTATCTAACGTTGCTTTCCCAACTGCGGTAATTCTCGTTCCATTTTTTACATGTTCATTTAACCATTTGGCACAATCTCTAAAGGCAATACATTTAACAGAATCTGTTCCATCGTACAGCCCCAATGTAGCAACCGATGAATTATCACGGTATTCAAAGGAAAAGACATCCCCCTCAACCGTAAAAGCAGATCGATTAAAGACCATTTGATAAATAGGTGTGGGAACATCTGCAAAATTAGCTGTTTCCAATCTCTTTGAGTTTTTTTTGGGAATTGTTGTTATCTGATTTGTTTCTTGAAACTTTAACTCAGGGATATAGGTGTCTTCATCCATTGAATCCTGCATATCTTCTAAACTGAATGTCACATCGACTTGTTGATGCACCACTTGTTCAATAGCTTGTGTTAGCATGTTTTTGTTCTTTTTCATTTTATTCAGGACAAACGAGTTTGGAACATGGCAACAGATGCAATTTTCGTTTACAGCTCTAATGTAAACTGCATCAGTAACATATGAGAAACTACCATTTAAAATCTCCAATATCTTTTTCCACCTTAAAACCGTTTCCCCTGCAGGAGTCAATTCCTGATTTTCCAACCTGACAACAAAGTCACATCTAAAATAAGCTTTCAAGGCGTCACTTACAATATCCAGTATATCGGATGAAACATCATCCATACAATTAATCTCAAGGATCCCATATTCCTCATTATCTTTAAAATCAAAGGATATACGGTTAATTATGCCATCAAATTCTATTTCGCCCAATCCCAATCTGCTTAATAATTTTGCAATTGGAATTTGAATATCTGGTATTTCTACAACCATAATACCTCCAATAACCGTTGAATAAAAACAATCATTTTAGTCTTTATCTTCTGTGTGAACTTCTGGAATTAGCATGACAAATAGCTGCAGCAAGCGCATCTGCTGCGTCATCGGGTTTAGGTGTCGTTTGTAAACCAAGAAACATCTTTAACACCCTTTGAATTTGACCTTTTTCAGCTCGTCCATTTCCCGTCACAGCTTGTTTAATTTCAAATGGTGTATATTCAAAGATTTTTAAACCTTCTTGGAAAGAAGCCAACTGAATAACTCCCCTGGCCTCACTCACAGCAAGAGCAGTTGTCACATTTTTAAAAAAGAACAATTGCTCTATGGCAATTTCTTCAGGAGTGTATCTTTGAATGATCTCATTTATCGAATTATAAATCTCATTTAACCGGTAAGGGAGTTTTTTCTTTTTAGTTGTCTCAATCACACCATGAGCCGTATGACTGAATTTATTTCCTGTTAGTTGAATGATTCCAAACCCCACACGCCCATATCCCGGATCAATTCCAAGTATGGTTATTGTTTTACTCTGAATATAAACGCAACCCCCCGGAAATACTCTAAAAAACAGGGTCGCATCAGCCTAAGAAACGAACCCTGTTCTATTGTTATTATACTTAAAAAAGTGGTTTAAAACTATTTTTATATCTTACAAAAAAGAAAAAATCGGCAGGAAATTTACCAATTTCATTTTGAAGAACATATTTTTCCCGGTTCATCATCATAGTCAGCGGATATTGTGGTAATTAACAATTCAACCAATTCATTCAAATCATTCATCCGATAAATGGCGTTCCTTTTTTGTCTCACATCTCGAATTCCTTTAGTATACCCTGCTATAAATCTTTTAAACTGTCCCAATGCCTTCAGCGGTGAATAATCCTCCAACAACAACTCCACATGTCTGCGTATTGTATCGATTTTTTCTTGTAAAGTAATTGACTTCGGTTCCCTTCCATTTAAAACCTCTTTGGCATCTGAAATAATCCATGGATTACCAAAAGTACCTCTGGCAAAGAGAATACCACTCACAACATCCGAGTACTCTGCTATGTTTTGAATACTTTCTACTGAAAAAACATCTCCTGTCCAAAAGACCTCACATCGTTCAGTTTTTATTTTATCCAAAACAGTCATATCGGCATTACCCGAATACATTTGTTCAACAGTCCTCCCGTGAAAAGAGACAAAATCCACTCCCAGTTGGTCACAAATGTTTATGACTTCAAGGTAATTCTCATACCCTTCCCAACCTTTTCGAATCTTTATACTCAAACTTTTGCCTGTTCCCTCAACGATGATCCTGAGTTGTTTGATGATTTCTTTCAGTTTATCAGGATCATGCAGCAAGGCAGACCCGGAACCATTTCTAACCACCTTTCTAACCGGACAGGCGGCATTGACATCTATCCCTTCGACTTTTGAATAATTGGTCAAAATATAATCCGCTGCCCTTGAAAGATCCAAGGCGTTATTACCGTATATCTGCACAAAACAAGACTCATCCCAATCAGGCAACAGATTAAGTGTCCCATTATCCAGACGTGAGATGCCCGTTGCATTGATCATCTCTGTAAAAATGATATCCACAGCTTCGAAATTGGTTTCCCTTATTAATTGACGATAGGCTCTGTTTGTAACTCCGGCCATGGGTGCAAGAACAAGCTTAAACTCTTTTTTCTTATTCATTTTCTCGCCAATCATTGATACCTGACCAGGGATTCAGCGATTTTGTCAGATGCATCTCCTTGCCCAAAAGGATTTGAGGCAACTGACATCCTTTGATATAAGGAATGATCATCCATTAACATCGCTGCATTTTCAAAGACAGATTCAGCATCTGTCCCAATCAATTTCGCAACACCGGATCGAATAGCTTCAGGACGTTCTGTTGTTTCCCGTAAAACCAACACCGGTTTGCCCAGCGAAGGAGCCTCTTCTTGAACACCACCTGAATCGCTGATGATAAATCTGCAATCTCTCATCAGTGCCACAAAATCTAAATATTCAACGGGATCGATCAGAATGATACGATCGATTCCTTTTAATTCTTTTTCAACAACATCTCTTACAGCGGGGTTGTAATGAACAGGAAAAATCAGTTGATAATCTCGGTAGTTTTTGATCAACCGTTTGATACCCCTCATGGTATTCACCATCCTGGTACCATGATTTTCCCTTCTGTGCATGGTCATAAGAATATACTTTTGATCGGTTAATCCGTATTTTTTTACAATCCCATCCAATTCCTTGCTTTTTTTATTAATAATCCATAACAAGGCGTCAATAACCGTATTCCCGGTTATTATGATTCTCTTTTCATCCATATTCTCATTAAGCAAATTTTCTTTTGCCTCTTGAGTCGGTGCAAAATGCAATGTTGCCAATTGGGAGGCCATCCTTCTGTTTAATTCTTCAGGAAAAGGATCCAATCGGTTAAAAGAACGTAACCCCGCTTCAACATGTCCAACCGGTATTTTGTGATAAAAAGCAATCAACGACCCGACAAATGTGGATGTGGTATCACCCTGTGTCAATATCCAGTCAAAAGATTCTTGTTTAAAGACGTTGTCGATGGCGTCACATAACCTGGCGGTCAATCCGGCAAGGCTTTGTCTGTGCTTCATTACGTTTAAATCGTAATCAGATTTTACTGAAAAGAGAGATAAAACCTGATCCAGCATCTCCCTATGCTGAGCAGTTGCTATGACTTTAGCGTCAACCCCACGTTCTTTTAGTTTGTGATATAACGGGGCCATCTTTATGGCCTCCGGCCTGGTACCAAATATCATTCCAACTTTCAAAAAATCACCTCATATAATACGCTTCAAAATGTTCGAAGCAATCCATATCCTCGCAATGTATTGCGATACCCTTATCTCTTAGCAATTCCATAACTTTGAGACCAACCGGATCTTGCAGTTTCGCCAGATAAGTAGCCACATGCAAATGCAGACATTTAATGCCTTTTTGATCTTTTATTCCTCCGATTCCCAATTCCAGAGCATTGGAAAACCTTTTTTCGATCTCTTGATAATTGAGCAACGAGTGATTTAATCGGTCTTTACGTTCTTTTGAATAATAAGCGTCTACCTGATGATATGCTTTAGTGTTTTTCGTTTCATCCAAAGATGTTATCACACCTGACTCCTCAAGTTTAGAAAGGTGATATTTTAAATGGGGGCAAACAATATAATAAGAGGTTGGAAAAGGTTCTCCATTTTTCAATGGAAAACTCTCTATAACTTGAGGGAACCCATATTTACACCTTGATGCACATCGATAGTAGTTTGTTGGGACTGATTTTTTTTTCATTTGTTTTGGTAAAACAACACGATCCATATTGGCCCAATTTAATGAATAAAGATAGGCAGAGGATTCTTCAAGCGTCAGTTCTTCACTTTTCCAAAGAGTTGTAAAACCGGTATTTAAAAAGTTTTGAGTCCAGTTCTTTCTTAAAAAAGGAACAGCTACATTGATCGATTCGCATCCGTAATGTTTGGCATATTGTTCTAAATAAGGTAAGATTTTTTCAAGCCATTCGCCGGGTTGTGTGTATAGGCAAATGGAAAACAGCTCTTTCTCATGTTCATGCACCCCGGCAATTAATTTTCCTTCATCACACTCGAATAAAAACTTATCCGTCAGATATTCAGTTGATGGATAATATGTCCATGCATCCACAATTGCGTTATTTGACGCAAAAAGCAATTGGTTAAACTCGTTTTGATATCTGGAAATCTCTTCGGGAAAAATGGGCCTGACGTTCACATTTTCATTCAAAGAAGGAGACTTTGCACTCTTTTTAAGAACTTTTTCCAATAAATAGTATCCGTTAACTTCTTCAAAAAAGGCCTTTTTGGATAAATGAATGCTATCCTTAGTCTGTGAAAAGATTAATGCCATGTAGGCTTTCACACCGCGTTTTAAAACTTCTCTCATAATTTCTTTTGTAATGAGCTTCGCCAGCCCTTTGCCTCGATAATCCACATGAACACGTAAGGCTTCTCCGTAGGCCACATCGTTGAAAATTGTTGCATGGTCAATAGCGCAAATTTTGTCGTTTTCCATATCCCGTACAATCAAAAACGGGTCTGTAATATTCAACCACCTGTCCAACAAATAGGGAATGTAATCGTGGCCATCCCATATCTGAGAACAAAGGTCAATAATGCCCGGTTTATCCTTATAAGTAGGTCTTTCCACACTAAAACCCATGTTTTAATCACCTCAAAAAAAGGGATACATCAAATTCATGTATCCCATCATATCATGTATTTTCTGTTTTTTTATTCTAAAAAAGTCTTTTGAAAAGTCTTATGACTCTCCTCCGGGATTCTTAAACTTATACCCTTTTCCCCTTACTGTCATAATGTATTGAGGGTTAGAAGGATCTTCTTCAATCTTCGTTCTCAGTCTTCTGATGTGAACATCTACAGTTCTTGTATCACCGTAATAATCATACCCCCAGAGGCTATCCAATAAAACATCCCTACTGAATACCTTTCCTTCATTTTCCGCCAGGAATCTCAGCAGTTCAAATTCCAACGGTGTTAAATTTTTGGCTTCTCCGCGAACCAAAATTTCATATCGTTCCAGATCAATCTCAAGATCCTTTACTGAAATACGCTTTGGTTTTTCCGCCTTTTGTTCCAGGGAACGCTGGATTCTTCTGAAAATAGCCTTAATCCTAACAAGTACTTCCCTGACACTAAAAGGCTTGGTAATATAGTCATCAGCGCCCAATTCAAGTCCCAGGATTTTATCAAATTCCTCTGTTTTTGCAGTTAAGAAAATTATAGGTTTGTTCTGATGTTTTTCATGTGCCCTGAGTTTTCTGGTTAAATCAAATCCATCTACGTCAGGCAACATGACATCGATGATGAACAAATCGATATCTTCATCGTTATCGGCATACTCCATGGTTTCCTCTGCATTATAAGCCTTCAACACCTCGTATCCGTCTTTTTTCAAATTATAACTCAAAAGCTCGACTATGGAAGGCTCATCATCGACTACTAAAATCTTTCTCTTCATGCTTTTCAGCTCCTTTATTATTTTTAATTCAATCATATTCTAAAGACCTCAATTAAGATTTTAACATAATTACAAAACATTTTCAAGTTTTATCGATACAAAGAAAAAGATTTTACAGTTAACATAAGTCTCAAACAGTATAAGTGTTTGTAGATAACTATTCATATACATTAGAGAGCTAATGGCCAATATCATAAGAAACGATTATCCTTCGTTTTCTATACAAATAAATTTACTTCTTATGATTTTTTCTCGTTTTTCTTAATGTTTGATTTCCTAACAATAACCTCTGTATGTTAGAATCTACAATAATGACACAAAAGGAGTCAGTATGAACAGTATTTATATTGCTAATGATTCAGATTCAATGATAAAGACGGAAACAGAAACCAATGTTTTTAAGGTCATGATAAATGGAAAAGATGACTTTATTAAAGCTGAAGATGGAAGATCTGTTTTAGGAGAACTTGCACCATTTGAGTTTAATCCCATTCAACAGGCATTCCACCATTATTATGACGGTGGAAACGCTGTCATAGCCACACCAACGGGTTCAGGAAAGACTGTAGTTGCCTTTATGGCCATGCAAAAGAACCTGAAAGCAGGGCAAAAGGTAAAACGAACCATTTATCTGTCACCCACCAGGGCCTTAGCAAGACAAGTATACCAGGATTTGAAAGAAACAAAATTCAAGATTTACCTGCGAACCGGTGAAAACAAAATGGACGTGAAGGAAAATTTCGATATCGTTGTGGCAACACCGGAAGCCTATTTGGCCTCACGTCATTCAAATTCTTCATGGACACAGGCAGCAGAGTTGATCATCATTGATGAAGCGCATATGCTGGTACAAAACTCAAGGGGTATCGTTTATGAGGAATGTGTTGTCCATGCTATGGGCGACAAAAAAACACTTTTTTTACTATCTGCTACTATGCCGGATGCTTTGGAAATGGCAAATTGGATCAATGCTTCGTTGCTAATTGAAAGTGACTGGCGTCCCTTACCTTTGGAGCGCTCATTTGTAAAAATTTCTGCTCCCAGCAGAAAAAACCGCAAAAAGATTGCCAAATCCATCTATACTCAAATATTAAAAGATAATATTCAAAACGGCATCAAAACCATGATTATTATTCCTTCCAAAAAAAGTGGATGGTATCTACTGGAAGGTTTTGAAGAGATAGGGATTCCCGTCTTTAACAGAGCTGTTCCTTACATTAAGCGAAATATTGGTCAAAATGCTGTCGTAGCTTTTCACAACGCCGATATTCCTATTGAGGAAAGACATGAAATTGAAAAATCTTTTAAAGATCCAAGTGATTCACTAACTGTTCTGGTATCTACGCAAACACTTGCTTATGGTTTCAATTCTCCAGCCGATGACATACTCATTTTTGTTAAATATTCTCCTTACAACGAAGATAATTTATGGCCAACTTTTTTGGACATTCTGCAATTCGAAGGAAGGGCGGGAAGAAAAGGTCACACTGTCAGGGGATACGGCAGAGTGTTGTTCTCAACAGGTAGTCGAGGTGGACGTACTCAGGAGATCTTGGAGGAAAAACTTAAGCGAGGATTGGACAATCAACTTGAAACTGCTCTGGACCGATCATTTAACGTGGTTTCTCAAGGATATTCCCGTCATTTTAACAGCTCCATTACCCGTGAATTAGGGGATATTGAGTTGGCTGCATTGGGTATCATGTCCGTTGATCCGGTTCGAATTTTAGATACGCATTACAAAAGCAATGATAAGAAAAAAGTCCTTCGAAAGGCCTATAAAAGGTTAACAGAAATCAAGATGCTGGAAGATGATAACATCACGAATCTTGGAATGTTAACGGCTTCATACATGCTCAATCCCGAAAAAGTTTCACAATTCTTCAGCGTTATCCCCAAAACTAACGACGGAGAGCCAGATCAAACCTCCTTCTGGAACAGATACGAGGCAACGGCCGTTTTAATTCCCACAACCGGAACGATACCAACCCATTATCCCCCTTTTCTGCCAATCTTTCCGGGCATGTGGAATGTGGCAACGGTATCCGGAAAATTCCCTGATACAGGTATTATGCAATACGGATTGGGAACCGTTGCCATGAGAATCGGTTTGGGTTATAAGGAGAACATTGCTACTGCCATGAGACAACGTCCACCGGCATGGACTTCCTCGCTGGCCAATGATATGCAACTGGTCTTGAGTTTTATCAGACAAGGGGCAGGTAAGGGTTTTTGGCCTGACTTGGAAGAAAATGAATATCAACGGATCATGCGTTCACTTTCGTATGGAATTCACCCTTATTATTCATTACTTACTGAAATAACCGGCATAGGTAGTATTCGTGCAGGAATTCTCAGTTTAGTGGCTATTAATGCAGGAATTGAATCTGATGTGGAGTTGGTATTAAAGATTCTTACAGAAGAACAAACTGTATTAAAGCATTGGCCTAACGCTCAAAGGTATCTACAGACCTGGTATTCACTACAGGCAAAATGGTTGAAAGATGAACTTGAAACTCCCGTTGATATTTCTATAAGTGATTTACTCAACTTAGATTATCAAACCTTTCAGGAAGCGGTCTATTTAGTACAAAAAGAGGCGAAGGAAAAGGGTAAGACATTCTACTCAACTCCCATTATCCCCTATGAAAGACATCCCTTGGAGGCCGTGGAAGATGTTTTTCATCAAAAATACCCGGATTCTTCTCTTTTTATTCTACCGGAAACACAAAAACAGTCGGATAAAGATTCCATGTACAACCAATCCATTACGTTGGTTGGCAGTGATCCCAATGGGAATATCAAAGGAAAGGTTAAACTATACACACCTGGTCGATTACCACCGGCAGCCATCTTAGATTTTATCCCCCATTCGGAACCTTTTTTGGCCACCGATACAAGAAAATATATTTGGGTAGACTAAGTTTTACACTTTTTGAAGTGGTATAATCGGTTTTGGTTGACATTATCTTAAAATGGATTAAATGAACATCTAAACAAAGAATTAGAAGGTTTAGTATTCTAACAGTCTTGGAGGAAACAAATGAAAGTAGTCAAATTTGGGGGTTCCAATTTAAAAAAGAGTGAAGACATTTCAAAACTTGTAAAAGTTATAAAAAGCTATAACAAACCGTTGATTATTGTTGTATCTGCCCTGTATGGGATGACCGACACTATTATTTCAACCATTGAAAACGTTCACAGAGATTTTAATTCCATTGACCAGTTGCAGCAAACGTTATTAACTGCCCACAAAGCCATTCTTTCCTGTTATCTTATTGAATCCAATGAAATTCAAAAAGCCTTTTTCGAACTTGAAAAGCGTGTTGAAGAGATGAAACGTTTCCTCCTGGGTATCCACTATATCGGTGAAGCTCCTGATTTTGTAAGAGACACCGTACTGAGTTACGGCGAAAGGCTCTCCGCTTTTACCCTTTATGAAATTCTAAATCAGCTTGGCATTGATTGCAAAGAAGCAACCCCGGAAGATATGGGCCTTCTCACCGATGGAGAATTTGGCAATGCCAGCGTGGATTTTGACAAATGTTCCAGTCAGGTGGCTTCTTTTTTCAGTGATGATTTGGTCTATATCGTTCCTGGTTTTTATGGAATCTCAGAGACGGGAAAGGTTAATCTCTTCGGCAGAGGTGGAAGCGATTACTCAGCAGCAGCCATTGCCAGATGCGTTAAGGCACAGTCACTGGACCTTTGGAAGGATGTCAAAGGGTTTTTGAGTGCCGATCCAAAAATTGTACCCAATGCCTGGAATATTAAAAGGATGTCCTATTTGGAAGCAGCAGAGTTATCCTATTTTGGGGCGGAAATCATTCATCCAAGGGCATTTGAACCACTCAAACCGGATAATATCCCACTCAATCTTTTCAATATAGACGGTGATTTAGATGATATCAAACCCTTGACAGTCATTTCTTCAACAGGTGTAAAAACCAGTTTTATCGTAAAAAGTTGTTCCTACACCGATGATATCGGTATATTGAAACTAAAAGGCCCCGGTGTTGGTGTAAAACCAGGTATCCTGGCTGATGTAACCAACGCCATGAAGCTGGAAGGTATCAACATCAAATCCGTTCTGACTTCACAAACCATTATTTCCTTTTTGCTGTCTTCAAACGATCTGTACAAAGCCTATCAGCTGCTACAGAACTTGGACGTCCACGGGGTTAATGAAGTTGAAATACAAGATAAGATTTCTCTCATCGCAATCGTTGGCGAAGGTTTAAATGACACGCACGGAATTGCCGCAAAGTTATTCAACGCCATATCCCGCAAAGGAATCAATGCAAAGGTTGTATCAATGGGCATTTCAGATGTTGCAAGTTATTTCATTGTGGATTCCGATCAAAGAAACGAAGCCATAAAATCCATTCACGAGGAGTTTTTTTATGAAAAGCATAGATGAAATCAACAAAAAGATTAAAGAAAATAAGGCTGTCGTACTTACAGCCTCCCAAGCCAAGGAATTGGCCGAAGATGAAGGTTCAAAGAGTTTGGCAGAGAAATGTGACGTTGTCACAACGGCTACTTACAGTCCTATGTGTTCATCAGGTGTGTTTATTAACGCGGGGCATACCAACCCCCACATGAAAATGCAA
Source organism: Thermotogaceae bacterium (assembly GCA_030445775.1). GTDB lineage: Bacteria > Thermotogota > Thermotogae > MWEM01 > MWEM01 > JASUTC01. The sequence continues at coordinate 177,868 of JASUTC010000001.1, forward strand.
AAAGTTTTTTTAGATGATGTTCAAGCCTATGGAGGAATTGCATGTGCTGATTTTTATCTGGGTGCAACTCAAGAAAGTGTCAGTGACAAAACCTATGGTGGGGCCCATGTTATCGAAAAACTGGTGAAGGGTGAAATAATCTCATTTAAAGCAAATGGAACCGCAACAGACTGCTATCCCAAAAGTCATTTTTCAAAAGAAATTACCATCGAGGATCTAAACCAAGTGTATTTTTTCAACCCCAGAAATTGTTATCAAAATTACAACGCTGCTTGCAACTCATCAGAGAGGGAACTCAAAACATACATGGGCAGTCTTTTACCAAACCTTGGGAGTGTTAATTTTGCAGGGGCCGGAGAGATATCTCCTTTAATGAACGATCCCTATTTACAAACTATCGGTATTGGAACCCGAATCTTTTTTTGTGGTGGAGAAGGATTTATCAGCTGGGAAGGCACTCAGTATAATGCTTTTGCAAAGAGGGATGAGAAAACTCATTTACCCGTTGCTCCTTCAGCCACTCTAGCCATCACAGCCGATCTCCGACAAGTGAAACCTGAGTTTATCGCCCCCTTATATATCAATGGGTATGGTGTGAGCCTTTACATTTCAATCGGTATTCCAATCCCGGTTCTGAACACCGATATAGCCCATGCACTTTCGGTAAGAAATAAAGATATCATCACGCAAGTACACGATTTTGCAACCGGAAAAACGATCGGAACTCTAACATATGAGCAATTACATAAAAACAATATAAGATTATCAGGCAAGAAGCCGGTTTCAAGGACCATGTCCAAGATCCGTGATGCCTATAAAATTACCGAAATATTAAAAACACAAATTGAAGCTGGAACCTTTGAATTGACGCAACCGGTAAAACCCTTACCGATTTACGGAAAATGTACCCCGATAGAATAAGGGAAAACCGGTTATTTTCTCTTGTCAATAACCGGCTTTATGTTTTACATGAAGCTGTTGTTTATTTTTCAGTAGGACCGACAGAACTATTTGACACATTCAGCTTTCCTGATGCCTTGACTTTTCGCCAAGCGTAAATACCCAAAACAATAATGGTAATGATAAACGGTAACGACTGGGTAAATTCATAGGGAATATCAAAGATTTGCAATGAATAAGAAACCGCTTCGGTAAACCCAAAGAGAAAAGACCCCGCTGCCACGCCAAATGCATTTAATCCGCCCAGAGCCTGTGCAGCTAAGGCAATCCAGCCTCTTCCTGCTGTCATATCCCTGGCAAACCAAGAAACGTATCCCATGGAAAGGAAAAGCCCTCCAAGACTTGCAAGAAAACCGCTTAACATTAAGGCGATAAATCGAGTTTTTACAACGGAAATACCAACCGATTCTGCAGCATCAGGATTTTCACCTACCGCCCTGATTCTTAAACCCAAAGGTGTTTTATACATCATATATTGAACCACAAAGATTAAAACAATTGCCACGTAAGTAATGGAATGGTGACCACTTAATATATCACCAAGAATGGGGATTTTGTCGATAATCGGGATAGTTACATTGGGAATCAGCAATGAATTAACCGAAGCGGAAGACCCTTTATCCCCGGTCAACATGGCCAGGAAAAAGATGGTTCCCCCGCTGGCAAAGATATTTAATGCGATGGCCGCTAAAATAATATCAGTTTTTAATTTTAAGGCAAAATAAGCCAAAATCGCGGCCATTAAAGTCCCTACAATCACACCAAAAATAATGGCCAACCACAGGCTCCCTGTAAAACCACTGACGATAACTCCAATAAAAGCCGAAATAAGCATGATGCCTTCCAAGGCAATGTTGGGGGTTCCGGCTGATTCTGCGATTAAGGCCCCCAATGCCGCAAGAAGAATGGGGGTTGTTACCCTGATTCCCGAAGCGATAAAATCCCATGATAATATTCCTTGAAACATCTCATTCATCTTACCTCACCTACTTGTACTGGAGTATCATTTGTTTCGCTTTGCGTTGCCTCTTTGTTAATGGACCGCTGCTTCCATTTGGCAAGGAAGGCCTCTGCCGTAACCAGCAAGATAATAACGGCTTGTAAAATAGCAACGATTTCAGGAGCGATGTTGGTGTATCGTCCCATGATTTTTGCACCCACACGAATATACGACAGAAAAAGAGCGGCCAACGGGACAAACAAGGGGTTATTCCTGGCCAATGTGGCAATGATGATACCATCCCATCCGTATCCTGGAGAATACAGCCATAAAAAGCGACCGTGATAGCCAAGTAACTCGATAATACCGGCAGAACCGGCTACAGCCCCCGCTGCAACCTGAACTTGAAAGACCATCTTTGAAGAATTAATGCCTGAATATTCTGCAAATTTGATATTATCTCCAATTAGTTTAACCTTATATCCCCATGTTGTCTTTTTCATAATGAACCATACCAATACAGTCATTCCCAAGGCGATGAAAATACCGATATGCCATCTGTACCTTTCATTTAACAATGGAAGCATGGTCTGTTGCTGGAATTCAAGAGATACAAGGGAACCGGCTTCTGTATCCCTTAAGAAGGTCTTGATAATGAACAGACCCATAAAAAAGGCAACATAGTTCAGCATCAATGAAGTGACCATTTCCGAAGCCTTTAATTTTGCCTTCATAAAACCTGGAATAGAGGCAAATCCTGCACCAACAGCCATTGCAGTAAGAATAACTAATAAAGTTGAAATAAAAGGAATTCCCGGAAAATAGATGGCAACGGCTGTTGCCACTGCTGCCCCAAGGAACATCTGACCTTCAGCACCAATGTTAAACTGTTTGGCAGTAAAAACCATAGAAACGGCGAGCCCCGTAATTATGATCGGCACCGCTTCATTGATCCATTGAATAAAACCACTTTGATTAAATGCAGCTCCTGTAAATCGCCATCTCACCAAAGCACCGGTTAGAAAATACTTATACGCCTCATTCGCACTGTCAAATGCCTCTTTCATCTTTTTCATAAAGGCAATATCCGTTGAAGGAACACTGGCAATAAACACAATGATATACCCGATCAATAATGCAATCCCAACAGAAATACCGATTCGATAGAGTGTAAAGCGTTTGTCAGCCTTCATCATAAATCACCCATCTCTTCACTTGACATTCTTTTTATTCCCAGCATGTATTCACCCAATACCGTCTCATTTATTTGTTTGACTTCTTTAAAGTGAGCAACGATCTCACCTTTGAACAAAACAATGATTCTGTCCGCTACTTCCAATAACTCTGTCAAATCAGCGGAAACAAGCAAGACACCAAGATTATTCTCCCTTTCTTTTACCAATCTTCGCCTGATGAAATCAGCTGCAGCTACATCAATTCCACGAGTGGGTTGATCGGCAATGGTAATTTTCGAATGGGCGGTGAATTCCCTTGCTACAACAACTTTTTGAATATTCCCGCCTGAAAGCATCTTTATCTCCGTCCTGGCACTATCTGTACGGATGTCGAATTCCTTTATCATTTCTTCACCAAAGCCGTAGACTTCTTTCCATTTAATCACACCGTTTTTGGAGAAGGGAACTTTTTTAAATCGATCACTGATAATATTTTCTGCAATTGTGGAATCAGCTGCCACACCTCTTTCCATTCTGTCGGAGGGAATATGACTTAAACCTGCATCTCTACAGAATCCAGGGTCTGTTATCTTGGGCAGTTCGACCTGATTCAATTTAATTCGCCCTTTTTCTCTGGGTATAATCCCGGTTATAATTTGAACAAGTTCAGTTTGACCATTTCCCTCTACACCTGCGACTCCAAGTATCTCCCCTTCTCTTAACGAAAAAGAAATTCCCTTGAGTGATTTAACCCCATCCGTTCTGGTAAATTCAAGATCGTTGATTTCCATCAATTTCTCACCACTTTGAGCAGGTTCTTTTTCTATACGTATATCAACGTCCCTGCCTACCATCATCTTTGACATCTCTATCTCTGAAATATCCTTGACATCAGCAGTTCCAACAACTCTTCCACGTCGTGTCACTGTGATTCTGTCCGCTATTTCTTTCACTTCATTCAATTTATGGGTAATAAAAATAATCGTTTTCCCTTTTTCGGTCAGATTTTTCAACGCATTGAACAAGTCCACTGTTTCCTGCGGTGTTAAAACAGCTGTAGGTTCATCAAGTATGATTAAATTTGCACCACGAACCAAGGTTTTAATGATCTCCACTCGTTGTTTCATCCCAACAGAAATATCCTTGACTTTTTCTTTCGAAGGTACCGGAAGGCCGAATAAATCTGATTGTTCTTGTACAAAACGATAAGCCTGATCAATATCAATTGACAGTCCCTTTTTTGGCTCCATACCCAATATGATATTCTCTGCAACTGTCAATGAAGGTACCAACATAAAATGCTGATGAACCATCCCAATTCCATATTCAATGGCCTTATGCGGTGAAGATATATCAACTTGGCGGCCTTCGTAAATGATCTCGCCTTTTGTAGGTTGTTCAATACCAAATAAAATTTTCATCAATGTTGATTTGCCGGCCCCATTTTCTCCCAATAAGGCATGAATCTCACCTTTATTAACTTTTAAATTCATATCCTTATTGGCAACAACACCGTTTGGATAGATTTTCCAGATATTTTTCATTTCAAGGATACAATTATCAGCCATTTAACCACTCCTTGACAAAAAATAGGCTCCCCTGTGGGAAGCCTATTTTATTTTATTAAAATCCTTTATTTTGCTGCATCCCGAATGACATTCAATTCCTCGTTGGTCATGCCGAAGGCTGAAGAAACGGAAATTTCCCCTTCAAGAATCATTTGTTCCAACTCATCAAGTCTCTCAGCAATATCGGGGTTTTCTTCCAAGAATTTATCAAAATATTGATTATTGGCAAGTCCTACAGCACCTTCCTTCAATCCCAAGGCCTCTGTAGTTCCCAATGGTAATTCATCGTTCAGATATAATTCCACTGCTCGATAAACTGACTGATCGACATTCTTCAACATGGATGTCAACATGTGATTGACAATTTCCATATCTTTTTCTTCGTAAATAAGCTGCATATCTGAATCCACTCCGATAGACCATCTGTCCATCTCTTTAGCTGCTTCAAGCACACCATTTCCTGTTTCACCAGCTACTGCAAAAACAACATCTGCACCCTGTCTGTACATTGCCAAAGTAAATTCTTTACCCTTGGCAGGGTCATTCCATGCACCTACATAAGAAGTGGTTACCCTGATTTCAGGATCCACATATTGGGCCCCTTCAATATAACCGACAAGAAAATCGTTGATAACACCTATATCCATTCCACCCAGCATTCCGATCAATTTGCTGTCGGGATTGCTATATTCAAAATCAGGGTCTGTTGAAACCATTGCCGCTAGGGCACCGGCAAGGAAAGAACCTTCATTTTGTTTATAAGTCATGGCGTATACATTGTCCAGATTTCCTTTATCAAATGGCATATCCGTATCATAGATGATGTAAGTAATCTCTGGGTAATATGGAGCAATCTCAGCCAATGTGTCAACCATTTGCCATGTACCAACAACGATTAAATCATACATTCCGGAATCTGACATATCTTCAAGAGTTGGTTTCCATTCTGATGGGTTATACCCCATTTCGATGGTTTTTGTTTCTAAACCCAAATTTTCCTGAACCATTACCATACCACGCTCAGCTGAATCAAAAAAAGACTTGTCTCCCAACGTTCCGTTGATGAGATTCAAAACTCTTGTCGCTGAGAATGCACTCAGCACGAAGACGGTTAAAAGGATAACAATTAAAACTTTTTTCATACAAACACCTCCAGTTTTTTATGGGCGTTTTGCCCTATCTTGTTCAATAAGTAACTCAATAGACTTGAATGCGATTTGGATTGATTTTTCCATACCTTGTTCAAATTCTTCACCAGCCTGTTTATAAGTTTCATCAAGAGTCTTTCGGACTTCTCTTATCGTTAATATAGCTCCAGTTCTTAAAGAGTAAATGGCACCTAAGATATAAAGTGCCGATATTTCCATCTCCACAGCCAGAACATTTGCCTTGGCAAGCAATTTTGAATACTCCAATGCCGCTTTCTGGTTGAAATTTCGGCCATAATAAGAATCCGTGGAATGAACAATACCAAGATGATGAGGATTGCCGATAATTTCCGCTGCATTTTTCATTTTGCTGATCACGTTAAAATCAGCTACAGCGGGAAATTCTCTTGGTACATA